>NZ_LVCT01000676.1:0-647 GCF_001647205.1 Rhodococcus sp. EPR-134 | reverse complement strand
GCTCTCGGTGACGGCAACTCCCCGAGCGCGCAGTCGCGCAACACCTTTGCGTCCTGCCGCAGGCGCGTGACCATGTCCCGCCATCGGATTGATCAGGACGGTAACCTTCTCGATCTGACTGCGGGTTTCGGTCACGGAATCAGCTTTCCAGGATTGAGGATGCCGGCAGGGTCCACTGCATTCTTCACTGCGCGAAGGATGTTCGCGCCCAGTTCACCGATCTCGTCCTTCATCCATGGGCGGTGATCGGCGCCGACAGCGTGGTGATGGGTGATCGTGCCACCGGCGGCGATGATCGCATCGCCAGCGGCAGTTTTCGCCTTGTGCCACTGAGCGATCGGATCCTCGGTCTGCGCGCTGACCACGGTGAAGTACAGCGAAGCACCGGTCTTGTAGGTGTGCGAAATGTGGCACATCACGAGCGGCTGAGTCCCCTGCTCGACGAGAGCCTTGGTCAGCGCCTCGGTGACCGAGGAGCGCAGGTTCGCGAGGTTACCCCAGGTGGTTGCCGTCTCGAGGGTTTCACACAGCGCACCGACATCGAGGAGAGCGTCACGCAGATACGGTGCATCGAATCGCCCGTGTTCCCAGCTGTTTCCGGGCTCCTCGCCGAGCGATGTGCCGCCGTGAGCGGTGAGAATTGCTCG
>NZ_LVCT01000675.1:0-51165 GCF_001647205.1 Rhodococcus sp. EPR-134 | reverse complement strand
CGCCAAATTCACGCCACTCTCGGCCTCGTCGGACAACCGCAGCACGGTCGGAGCCGATCCTTCCTGGACCAGCTCACGCAATGCAGCTGCGCCGGTGGCGAAGTCGGGGAAGCTCCACCCTTCGCGCACGGTGGTCTCGGGCAGACGGTGAACCCGCACACGCACGTGCGTGATGACGCCGAAGGTGCCCTCGGAGCCGACAAAAAGCTCACCCAGATCGGGGCCTGCAGCGGATGCCGGCGCACGCCCGGTCTCGATCACTCCACTCGGGGTGACAACGGTGAGGCCCTGAACCATGTCCTCGAAGCGCCCGTATCCAGCCGACGCCTGCCCCGAAGACCGGGTGGCGGCAAACCCGCCCAGAGTGGCGAACAGGAAGCTCTGCGGGAAGTGCCCGACCGAGAAACCGTGCTCACGCAGAAGCTCCTCGGCCCGTGGGCCGGTAGTTCCGCCGCCGAACGTCGCAATGCCCGATTCCTCGTCCAACCCGACAAGCTGATCGAACCTGCGCAGATCGAGAGATAGAACTGCGTCGAACCCGTCACGAATGGGATCGAGCCCGCCGACGACGCTGGTGCCACCACCGAACGGGACCACTGCGATCCGGTTGGCAGAGCAGTATCGGAGAACCTGCTCGACCTCTGCGTCTGTCCCTGGAGTGACGACTGCGTCCGGTGCGTCCTGCGGCTCGACGCTACGGCGGCGAAGCAGATCCGGGGTGCTCTTGCCACCGGCCCGAAGGATTCGATCGGAATCCTTGGTACTGACGTACTCGGCCCCGACCAGCCCAGCCAGCGCTTCGACATGCGACTGGGTCATAGCGGACGGAGCCACCTGGACGTCTTCGATGGCGAGACGCGATCGAGTCGGTGCGGAGACACCGAGAAATCCGGTCAACAATGATGTGACTGCGTCCGACAGTTCACGCTTCTTGGCCGGATCGCCCCAGGCGTCCCACTGCATCGGCGGTTGCAAGGCAGACTTTTCGGTGCTCATAGACACTAGTGTTACATATTTGTGTGATGTGTAAACATCCCGGTGGATCAATCCATCCATCAACCCATCGTCTTGGAACCGTCGATGGCTTCGCGAAGCATGTCCGCGTGGCCCGCATGCTGGGCCGTCTCGGCGATGATGTGCAGCAATGCGCGCCGCGCTGACCAGCGAGCTCCCGCTTCGAACCACGGCGCCGACGGCAGTGGATGCGAGATGTCGAGGCTGTCCAGCGAGGCCACCAACTCGTCGGTCCTGGCCGCGATCCCCTCGTACTCGGAAACGATGCCTGCCAAGGTTTCACCCTCGACCATCGCGAATTCGTTCGCCCGTTCCTGTTGCATCTCTTCCGACCACTGGGTCGGGTCGAAGTCCCCACCAAGTCCGGCCGGCCCTTCCAGAATGAAGTCGACCCATCCCTTTTCCGCCTGACCCACATGCTTGATCAATCCGCCGAGGCACAGTTCACTCACGGTCGGCCTCGAAGCGGCCTGCTCGTCGGTGAGGTCCTTGACGGTGAAGAGAAGGAATTCACGATGCCGACGCAGGCTCTGGAGGAGATCCGCGCGCTCGCCGGTGACGGTGGTGATCGGTGCGTTCATGATGTTTTCCTTCGCTCGTGGGTTCGTGCCCTGTGAGAACTACGTTAGAAGTTATTGCGGACAGAAACGGTCCTCATTAGAAAACGATCAAGAAAAAACTCCCGGCACCCACCGATGAAGGTGAGTGCCGGGAGTTCGAGCGAGCTAGACGAGATCAGACTGTGCGAGCCAAACGATCGGCCAGCAGGCGCGTGAAGTGCGCCGGATCGCTCAGTTCACCGCCCTCGGCAAGCAACGCCATGCCGTAGAGCAACTGAGCCGTCTCCGTCAGGTTCTCTGCATTGTCATTGGCGGCCTGCGCCTCCCGCAGACCCGAGACAAGCGGATGCTCCGGGTTGAGCTCGAGAATGCGCTTGCTGTGTGGAACAGGCTGACCCGAAGCCTTGTACATCTTCTCGAGCGTCGGAGACATGCTGAACGCGTCGCCGACGATGCAGGCAGCCGACGTGGTCAGTCGCGTCGAGAGACGCGTTTCCTTGATGTCTTCGGACAGGGTTTCGGTCAGCCACGTCAGTAGCGCGCCGAATTCCTTTTCCTTCTCTTCGCGCTCGGCCTCGGCCGCCTTCTTCTCGTCCTCGGTGTCGAGGTCGACCTCGCCCTTGGCGATCGACTGGAAGGTCTTGCCGTCGAAGTCCGAGACTGCGTCGACCCACATCTCGTCCACGGGATCGGTAAGTACCAGAACCTCGAGGCCCTTGGCCTTGAAAGCCTCCATGTGCGGCGAGCTTTCGATGAGGTGACGAGATTCGCCGGTCATGAAGTAGATCTGTTCCTGACCGTCCTTCATGCGCTCCACGTACTCGGCGAGAGTGGTCACGCCCTCTTCACTGTTGGTCGAGGCGAAGGACGAGATGTCGAGCAGCGTCTTGCGGTTGTCGGCATCGGCCATCAGGCCTTCCTTGAGCGCGCGTCCGAACTCGGTCCAGAAAGTCGAGTACTTCTCCGGCTCGTTCGCCTTCATGTCCTTGATGGTCGAGAGGACCTTCTTGGTCAGACGACGACGGATGGCAGCGATCTGCCGGTCCTGCTGCAGAATTTCACGAGAGACGTTGAGCGAGAGGTCTTGTGCGTCGACCACGCCCTTGACGAAGCGCAGGTAATCGGGCACCAACTCTTCGCAGTCGTCCATGATGAAGACGCGCTTGACGTAGAGGTGGATCCCGGCCTTGCGCTCACGCATGAACAGATCGAACGGCGCCGTCGACGGAATGAACAGCAGCGCTTGGTATTCGAAAGTACCTTCGGCCTTCATCGGGATGACCTCGAGAGGCTCGTCCCAGGCGTGGCTGACGTGCTTGTAGAACTCCTTGTACTCGTCCTCGGACACCTCGTCCTTGGCGCGAGTCCACAGCGCCTTCATCGAGTTGATCGTCTCGGTCTCGATGGTGACCTCGGGCTCCTCGCCCTCGGCCGGCGTCGACGTACGAGCGACATCCATGCGGATGGGCCACGCGATGAAGTCGGAGTACTTCTTGACCAGTTCCTTGATCTTCCATTCCGACGTGTAGTCGTGCAGGCCGTTCTCGGAATCCTCGGGCATCAGGTGCAGGGTCACGGAGCTACCCTGCGGTGCCTCGTTCACATGCTCGAGCGTGTACGTGCCTTCGCCGGTCGATTCCCAGCGCGTCGCGTGATCTTCACCGGCGCGGCGGGTCAGCAGCGTGACCTTGTCCGCGACCATGAACGTGGAGTAGAAGCCGATGCCGAACTGACCGATCAGTTCTTCGGATGCCGCTGCATCCTTGGCTTCCTTGAGCTTGCGACGGACCTCGGCGGTGCCGGACTTGGCGAGCGTGCCGATCAGGTCGACGACCTCGTCACGCGACATGCCGATGCCGTTGTCGCGGATGGTCAGGGTGCGTGCTGCCTTGTCGATGTCGATCTCGATATGCAGATCGGAGACGTCGACGTTGAGGTCTTTGTCCTGGTAAGACTCGAGGCGGAGCTTGTCCAGCGCGTCCGAAGCGTTGGAGATCAACTCACGAAGGAAGCTGTCCTTGTTCGTATAGATTGAATGAACCATCAGATCCAGCAGCTGACGTGTTTCTGCTTGGAACTCGAGCTGCTCGGTATGCGCGGTCACTTCGATCCCTTTCTCTTCTCGGACTGATCACAGGAATTTTACTTGACCGCGAATACCGCGGGTCGGCCCCCGCACAGACAAGGGAGGCCACGCGACCTGCGCGTGACCTCCCGTTATCTTCACCACCGATCTACTCGGTGACGTTCACCATCGAATAGTTCGAGACGCCGGCGGCCAGCACCCTGAGGTGATCGTCAGATGCGCCCAAAGTGTGTTCGATGGCCACCAGCCGCGAGACGTAGTGCCCGACCGGATACTCGGCTGTCATACCGATTCCACCGTGCATCTGAATTGCTTCCTGACCGATCTGATGCGCGGCGCGACCGACAGACAGCTTCGCTCGCGACGCGATGGTCGGATCGATCACTCCGTCGGCGATGGCCATGGTGGCGTACAGACTCATGCTGCTCGCCAGTTCGAGCGCCACGTACATGTCGGCCGCACGATGAGTCAGCGTCTGGAACTTCGCGAGCGGAACACCGAACTGCTTGCGCTGCTTCAGGTATTCCGTCGTCAGTCGCAGAGCTTCGGTCATGATCCCGATCGCCTCGGCGCACAGAGCTGCCTGCGCCCGAACCTCTGCTTCGACGATCGCCTCCGTGACATCGCCGCCCTCACCAAGCTGTTCGGCCGCGGCATCGGTGAACGTGAACTGCGCACCGCGACGGCCGTCGTGGGTGGCGTACGTGCTCCGTGTGACACCTGAGCCCTCCGCATCCACCAGGAAGAGCCCGGTGCCGCCGCCTGGAAGTGTGGCGCTGACGATCACGACGTGCGCGCTGTCGCCCTGCAGAACCGGGTTCTTGACGCCGGTGATCGTCCACCCCGATCCCTCCTGCGATGCAGTGGTCGTGACAGTGGCGACCGGCCAGCGCGTGCCGGGTTCCGTATGCGCGAAGGCCGACAGAGTGGTCCCGTCGCTGAGCGCCGGCAGGAGCCGCGCCCGCTGATCTGCCGAACCGACAGCCGCGATCAAACCGCCGGGGATCAGAACACCACCCAGATACGGCTCGGGTGCAAGCGCGCGGCCCAGTTCGGTCATCACGACCATGGTCTCGACCGGCCCAGCGCCCATCCCGCCGTCGGCCTCCGCGAATGGCAGGCCGAGCAGCCCGAGCTCGGCGAACTGCTTCCACACCGAGGCATTCCATCCCTCGTCAGTGGCCGAGGTGGCGTTACGCTTCTCCGCGTCGTAGCTGCGGTTGAGCAATTCACGCGTCGTGTCGCGAAGCATCGTCTGCTCGTCGTCGAGTTCGAAATTCATGTCAGATGCTCACAATCCGAGAATCGAGGAGGCAATGATGGAGCGCTGCACCTCACTTGATCCGCTGTAGATGGAAACCTTCCGGTAGTTCAGGTAGCGCGGCGCCGCCTGCTGCGCCCACTCCGGCGAGTCGATCTCGACCGTATTCACCGGCAACGAGTCCGGACCCGCAACATCCATCAGCAATTCCGTTGCGGCCTGCTGCAATTCGGAGCCGCGGAGCTTGAGCAGCGAGGACGCCGGGTTCGGCTTTCCGTCTGCCGAACTCGCCACAACTCGCAGTTGAGTCAGATCCAGCGCAAGCAAATCGTTTTCCAGCTCAGCCAACCGAGCCGCGAACAACGGATCATCGAGGAGGGTGCCGGTTCCGACGCGAACCTCCCGCGCCTTCTCTTTTGCCGTGGCGACAAGAGTTTTGGAGAACCCGACCCGCGTGACGCCCGTGCGTTCGTTGCCGAGCAGGAACTTGGCGTAGTCCCAGCCTTTGTTCTCTTCGCCGACAAGATTCTCCGCAGGGACGCGGACGTTGTCGAAGAACACCTCGTTGACCTCGACGCTGCCGTCGATCAGTTTGATGGGGCGAACCGTGATGCCGGGAGTTGCCAGATCGATGAGCAAGAACGAAATTCCGGCCTGCCGCTTCTGAGCACTTGCATCTGTACGAACCAGACAGAAGATCCACTCGGCGTGCTGCGCGAGAGTAGTCCACGTCTTCTGACCATTGACGATGTAGTCTGCGCCGTCACGAACAGCGGCCGCCTTGAGTGAAGCGAGATCCGAACCGGCTTCGGGTTCCGAAAAACCCTGGCACCACCAGATATCGGCGTTGGCCGTAGCGGGGAGAAATTTCTCCTTCTGCTCCTGCGAGCCGAAGGCCGCGATAACGGGCCCAACCATGCTCACGTTGAACGGCAACGGGTTGGGTACCGACGCCAACTGCATTTCCTCGGAATAGATGTGGCGCTGTACCGGAGTCCAGTCCTTGCCACCCCATTCGATCGGCCAATGCGGAACCGCCAGTCCGTGTGCGTTCAGAATCTGCTGGCCCGCAACGATGTCTTCACGCGTCAGCTTTCCGAATCCCGCTGCACGCGCACGAAGTTCGGGCGAGAATTCGGTGGTGAAGAACTTTCGCATCTCCTCGCGGAACGCAACTTCCTCACCGGTCAATTCGAGATTCATATGGAGTCTGCTTTCTTCTGGCAGGGTTTCAGAACAAGATTCGCGCGACGGTCTGCGCAACGACGGCAGGTTTGCCCACGCCTTCGATCTCGACGGTGTTGGTGATCTGACTCTGTAGTGAACCGTTCGGCAATTCTTCGATTGCGGAGAGCACTGCGGTATTTCGAACCTTGGCCCCGACTGGCACCGGACTCGGGAATCGAACCTTGTCGGACCCGTAGTTGATGACCATTTTCGCGCCGTCGATGCGATACACGGACTTCGACAGAAGCGGCAGGAGTGAGAGCGTCAGATACCCGTGCGCAATTGGTCCACCGAAAGGTGATTCGCGCCTGGCTCTTTCGTCGTCGACATGAATCCACTGATGGTCACCGGTCGCGTCGGCAAATTGATGGACCATCTCGCGGGTGACCTCGACCCACTCGCTCGAGCCCAGCGTTTCACCGACCGCCCCCAGGAGATCGGACTTGTTCTCGAACACCCGTGTCATCTGATCCTCCACGTTCCCGAACACTGTTAGGTTAATTGGATAATAAACTCACAGTGTAAGGTTGTCCAGTACTTTCAGACGAAAGGGTTCTGGCCGATGGCGCGACCGCGGGTTCCACTACTGAGTAAGCCGATCATCAGGGACACCGCCCTGAAACTGGTGGACGAGCACGGTTTGACCGACTTCTCGATGCGCAAACTCGCCACTGTTCTCGGCGTACAGGCACCGTCGCTGTACAGCCATTACGCCAACAAGGACGAGTTACTCGACGACGTCGCGAACGTCATCATGGAGTCCGTCGACGTGAGCGGCTTCGACTCCGACGATTGGCGCGGCGCGCTACGCACGTGGGCGCGGTCCTACCACGCCGCCCTGGGCAAGCATCCCAATATCGTTCCCTACTTGGCCTACGGTCCGAGCGTCAGGCCCATCGCCCTCGATCGCGCGAACGCCATCCATGGCGGACTGGTGCGCGCCGGATGGCCACAGCGCACGGCAACGCTGATCGGCGCTTCCGTCAAGTACGTGGTCATGGGTGCTGCGACGGCGACGTTCTCCGGCGGATTCGTGGACGATCCTGCGATCTACGCCGAGCGTTACCCGCACCTCACGCGAGCACATCTGTTGCGTGAGCGTGCTGCGGAAATCGACAGTGCCAGTTTCGAACTCGCGCTGGAATCCCTACTGGACGGGCTGGACGCCAAATATGCACTGCTGCAGCGTACTTCAGAGTAATCCCCTGAAAACTGTAGGTCGCTACTTTCGGTCGAGCACGCCGAGCATCGCAACGAAGGCCGCCTGACGATCCCCGAGAGCGGCAAAGAATTCCCGATCCGATGCTTCCACCGCACGGTTTGCCTTGCCGGCCAGGGCCGCACCCGCCTGGGTCACCACCACCGAGCGTGCCCGAGCATCGGTCGGATGTGGACGGCGTTCCACAAACCCCTTGGATTCGAGGGTCCGTACCACCTGCGATGTCATCATCGGGTCGGTGCGCGCGTACTCGGCAAGATCGCGTTGAGTTATCGAAGTCTCCGCGTCCAGCCAGGTCAGTGCGGCGAGCAGAACGAACTGCACGTGAGTCAGGTCGAAAGGCCGCAGCGCCGCGCGAATCGAAGCCTGCCAAGCATTGGTGACACGCCACAACATCAGACCCGGACTGTCGCCAGCATCCTCGAAGTCGGTTTCCAGTTTCTTCACCACAGCGTCAGTGTGTCAGCTCGTTGCCGAGCGCAGAATCTCGACGTCGTTGTCATCCAACGGAATCAAGCCACGCCGGAGTTGATACCCCCAATTCGGTGCCGAGGTCAGCGCCAATCGACTCCGGACTGCGTCGAGAGGAACGGGGTTGAACTGTTCGTACCGAACTCGCCGCCGAAACGGCTTGAAACACCCCTCGTCCGCCTGCCAGATCTCACCCTCTTCGATCACACCGAGAGCTGTGAACTCGCGCAACGGATCTCGGTCGCCCATGGACTCGACCGGCGAATAATAGACAAGCACGTCACCTGCTTTCATCCGTACCAAACCAGCTCTCTTTCCGTGCCCGATCTGTGCGATACCGAGATCCACTGCGCGACGCACATGTTCGGCACAGACAACCCCTAACCAGGCATTCATCGCCGGCCCCCTGGCGAACCGAAAGCACATTCATTCATACATTTAGTATGCGCGCTTATTATATTTCACGCAACAGATCCACTCTTGAACGTGTTCAACTCCAGGGCGTACGCTGCACTTGAACATGTTCAAAGAAGGAGTGTCGATGAGTACTCGCGGGATCGAGACCAGGGAAAAGCTGGTGGAAACAGCATTGCGGCTCTTCCGCGACGAAGGCTTCGCAGCGACGACCATGCGCAAGATCGCAAATGAGGCAGAGGTCTCGCTCGGGAACGCCTACTACTACTTCGCCAGTAAAGACGAACTGGTTCACGAGCTGTATCTCGTCATCCAACGCGATCACCGCGCGCGGGCGCTTCCACTCCTTCGCGAAGGTGGGTCACTGACAGAAAATCTCAGGATTGTTCTGCACACCGGACTCGATGTCATGGGGCCCTATCACGGCTTCGGCAGCACGTTTCTGCACGTTGCCCTGCCCACCACATCACAGTCCAGCCCGTTCTCGGCCGAGTCGACCGATGCGAGATCGATGGCCGTCGATCTGATGCGTGAAGCACTGGCGGCGTCGAAGGAGAAGACGCCGGCGTCATTGGAGACCCAGCTCCCCACGCTCTTGTGGCTCAGCTATCTGGGCGTGACGCTGCACTGGGTCACCGACGCGTCTCCGGGGCAAACTCGTACCCGATCCCTCGTCGACGGCCTGGTACCGATCATCGCGAAAGCGCTCACCCTCGCCCGGCTGCCAGTGGCACGAGGTCTGGTCGGCGATGTCGCCGCCCTGATGACAAAAGTCGTTTCTGCAGAGGGGAACACAAAACCATGAAGACCGTTGTTGTCTGTGGTGCGTCGGGTTACGTAGGCCAACACCTTCTTCGAACGCTCGAATCCAACGGGGTCGACGTTCGGACGATCGGCCGGGGAGGAACGAGCGATGCCACGTGGTCCGACGAGCACGGCGTCGCCGATGTACTCAGCGGCACGGATCTGCTCGTCAACCTCGCCGGCCGCTCCGTGAGCTGCCGCTACAACAAGCGCAATGCCGACGACATCTTCTCCTCCCGAGTGGAAACGACTGCACTGTTGGGTCGTGCGCTGACCCGCACGCCGCAGCCACCCTCACTCTGGGCGAATGCCAGTACCGGCACGATCTACCGAGACGCACGAGATCGACCGATGGACGAGAAGAACGGAGAGCTGGGAAAGGGATTCTCCGTAGCGGTCGCGCGAGCGTGGGAACACGAATTGTTCTCAGCCCCAACGCCTGTTCGCAAAGTGGCACTTCGGATGTCGATCGTCCTCGGAGCCGGCGGTGGGGCGATCAATCCGTTCGTCAACCTCGCCCGAATGGGCTTCGGCGGACGAATGGGCGACGGCCGACAGATGTTCAGCTGGATTCACATCGCCGACGTCATTCGCGCGATCATCCACGTCCACGAGAATCCGGAGATCTCAGGCCCGGTCAATATCGCATCCCCGTATCCGGTAACCAACACCGACATGATGCGGATGGTACGAGCGAAACTTGGCCGACAATATGGGTTTCCGACGCCGGGCTGGATGCTCGAGTTCGGCGCACGAATCATCCGCACCGAGGCTGAACTGGTAACGAAGAGTCGCTGGGTTTCACCAGGGGTGCTCGCGGACAGCGGCTTCCAGTATCAATTTCCGACGTTGGAGTCTGCGCTGAACCAGATCGCTCAAGAGACCCCGCGAGGGTTGCTTCCGGTTTCACTCGGCTAAATATCCTGCTCTCCGGTCCGCCCGCCGTACTTCGCAATCTTGTACTCCGTCGCAGCCAAAGACAACGTGAGCTCCTTGATCTGCCGACGAACGGTGTCCCGGTGCTCGAGCAGCATGTCGAGCCTCTCCGGAATTGTCCCTTCACCGGCGTCGACCAGTTCGACGTAGTGCTGCAGGTCGCGAATCGCCATACCTGAAATACGCATGCGGGTCAGAAACACCAGCCTGCGAACAGATTCCGGACCGTACACACGATGTCCGCTCGAGTCACGATCGACCTCGACCAGACCGATCTTCTCGTAGTAGCGCAGCGTATGTGCCGAGACATCCAGCAGGTCCGAGACTTCGGCGATCGACATCGGCTCCTGAACGTCTCCTGCATCGACGAGTCGGTGAATCACCTCGATCGACATGGGCCCGTTCACTTCCCCAAGTGCCTCGAGTGCCTTACGCATCAAGTCTTCGGTAGCCATGCTTCTCAGCCTAGAACGGACGGACAGGGCCGGCAGCATCCGCGAAATCGGCGCTGCGAGCCAGGTCGGCCCAGACGCATACCTCGGCGAGATTCTTCCGATACGACGCGGAGACACGCTCCACGGCTTCCTTTCCGAGTGGCAGACGAAGTGGCACATTCTCGCTGTGCACAAGCGAGGTGATGATCTCTGCTGCTTTCTCCGGATCACCCTCCTGAACACCGTCTGCGGCCGCCATGTCCCGCAGAACGGGATCCAGCAAATCACGGTATTCCGATGATGATTCGGCGAAGCTCAGAACGCCAGGCGTGTTGAATGCTGTACGGAATCGGCTGGGCTCGACGATCATCACCCGAACGCCGAACTGCGCGACCTCACCGGCGAGAGCCTCCGACCAACCTTCGAGAGCGAACTTCGACGCCGAGTACGCCCCGACGCCGGGAAACGACATACGGCCGCCTTGACTGCTCATCTGCACGATCGTCCCGCTGCCCTGCACTCGCATCGACGGGAGGACGGCGCGCACCAACGCGGCGGGTCCGATCAGGTGCAGTTCCATGAGATCCCGCAAGGTCGAATCGTCCACCATCTCCGCCGCGCCGACCATCCCACGACCGGCATTGTTGACCAGCACGTCGATGCGACCAAAACGCTCGAGCGCATATTCGACGACGCCCGGAGCCGCTGCGGTATCTCTGACGTCGAACGTCACCGCCGAGAACCGATCCGGATTCGCCGACGCAATATCTGCAACGGACTCGGGACGACGAACTGCAGCGACTACCGCGTCCCCGATCGAAGTGCAGACAGTGCGAGTTCACGGCCGAAACCCTGAGAAACTCCAGTGATGATCCAGGTCTTTGTTGTCATGGTCGGCAACGCTAGGGGTTAGAGCGCGCTCCAACGCAAGCCTGTGGTTCTACCGCCGAACTACACGCCGGCCCAGAGCGGTCGTTCTCCGCGAAGGAAACCGTCGACGCCGGCTTTGAAGTCGTCACTGCTGTAGATCATGCTCATCAGATCATCGTTGTCGGCAATCACTCGGGTTCTGATGCGCCGCAGGGACTCCCGAATAGTCCAGACGGTCATCGGGGCGGCGGCAAGTAGATCGCGAGATACCTGGGCAGTCAGGGTCGCGAACTCGGACTCTGTTGCACAGTCGCTGAGGAAGCCGCTCCGCAGAGCCTCGCCACTCGACATCACCCCAGCCCGAGCGATCAACGACATCAGACGCGAACTGCCGATCCTGTCCGCCAGCAAAGCCACGGAATGGATCGACAACGAGTTTCCGAGTGTGCGCGCGATCGGTAGGCAGAAGCGTGACCCCTGCGTCGCGATCCGCACATCGCACGCTGCCGACAGCAACAGCCCTGCTCCCGCGCACACACCGTCGATGACCGCGAGGGTGGGAACCCTCACTTTCTCGAGTTCGGTCAGTACGCCGACGAACCGGCTTTCGTAGTCGAGCCCGTCGTGAAAGCTCGAGAAGGTTTGAAAGTGGCCAATGTCGGAGCCCGCCGAGAACGCCTCTCCCCCAGCACCTCGGAGAGTGACTAACCGAATCTCGCGGTCGGAGTCGGCGCGCCGGCAGGCTCCGGCAATGGCGTCGTACATCTGCGGGGTCAATGCGTTGCGCTTTTCCGGCCGGTTGAACACGACGTCGAGGGTCTCGCCACGACGGATGATCAAGATTTCTTCGTGCGTTTCAGTCATGACACTCACGTTATTTCCGGTAGAGAAAAGTCGAAACACATTGCACTTGAATATCTTTGCGAATTCTCGATGCAAAGTTGCAGATAGTGCGAACGGAGAAGCGTCGACGAGGCCAGGAGACGGTGATGCCAGAACCGAACCTCGCCGACGCAGTATCAAAGGGGTGTCATGCCACGACAGCAAAAAGTGTCATGCCACGACTGTGCGCTGTGGCACGCCCGAATACTGGCTCAGCGGCCTGATCAGTGCATTCGACTGCCCCTGCTCGATGATGTGCGCCGTCCATCCGGTGATGCGGCTCATCACGAAGATCGGCGTGAACATCTCGACGTCGAAGCCCATGAGGAAATATGCAGGGCCCGTGGGGAAATCGAGATTCGGCTTGATTCCGGTGGCACTGACCATGGTCTTCTCGAGGATCTCGTACATCTGCACCCACTTCTCGCCGTCGGTCGCTGCCGCGACGTCGAGGAGGGCCTGCTTCATGGTCGGAACACGCGAATCACCGTTCTTGTAGACGCGGTGCCCGAAGCCCATGACCTTCTCCTTGGCAGCCAACTTCTCCGACATCCAGGCTTCGGCGCGGTCGGGGTCGTCGATCTCGAGCATGTCGTGCATGACAGCTTCGTTTGCACCGCCGTGCAACGGGCCCTTGAGCGTGCCGATAGCAGCGGTCACTGCGCTGTAGATGTCCGAAAGTGTGGACGTCACAACACGAGCGGCGAACGTCGAGGCGTTGAAGGAGTGCTCCGCGTACAGGATCAGCGAGACCTCGAAGGCCTTCACGATCGCCGACTCCGGAACAGCACCGAAACACATGTTCAAGAAGTTTTCGGCGAAACCCAGGTCCGACTGCGGCGCGATGGGATCCTGACCGCGCCGGCGGCGGAAATCGGCTGCGACGATGGTCGGCAGCACAGCCGTCATCCGCAGCGCCTTGGCCAGATTGGCCTTCTCCGAGTTGTCGTCCTCCGCCGGATCCTCGGCGCCGAGGTAGCTGATCGCCGTGCGGACAACATCCATGGGGTGGCAGTTGTCCGGCATCTTGGTCAGGAGTGAGAGCAGTGAGCGGTCGGCACGACGGGCCGCACGCTCACGCAGGCAGAGTAATTCGAGCTGCTCGGGAGTCGGCAGTTCGCCGTACCAGAGCAGGTGCGCAACTTCTTCGAAGCTGCAGTTCGCGGCAAGGTCCTGCACTGCGTAACCGCGATACGTCAACGAATTCGTCTCGGGCACTACCTTGGAGATAGCCGTCGTATCGACGACAACTCCGGCCAAGCCCTTGTAGATCGTCGGAATCTGTTCGGTCATGTCCTACTCCCCTCCAAGCTGAAATTGAAAATGCCACTGTCGAATTCGTTGTAGCGCTCGTACTCGAGAATCTCGTACAACCTGCTGCGATGCTGCATTTCGCCGAGCAGTCCTTCTTGCGTGCCCTCCGCAAAAATCTCGCGCAGACCCTTTTCGATAGCGAACATCGCCAGCCGAAGGGTGGTCACGGGGTAGATGACGGCGTTGAAACCGATCTCTTCCAATGTCTTCGCCGAAATGAGGTTCGACTTCCCGAACTCGGTCATGTTGGCGAGGAGCGGAGTGTCGACTGCTGCGCGGAACTTCTCGAAGTCGGCCTCGGTGGCAAGAGCTTCGGTGAAGATCAGATCGGCACCGGCATCCACATAGGCCTTTGCTCGCTCGATCGCCGCGTCGATACCGTCGATTCCGGCAGCATCGGTGCGCGCGCAGATGACGAAGTTCGGGTCACGACGCGCCGACACTGCAGCACGAACACGGCGAACCATGTCTTCGGTGGGCACAATTGCTTTGCCGTCGAGGTGCCCGCAGCGTTTGGGGTTGATCTGATCCTCGAGGTGCAGACCGGCTATTCCGTCGTCCTCGAAGATCGTGACCGTGCGGGCCGCGCTCATAGGTTCACCGAAACCGGTGTCGGCGTCGACGAGCGTCGGGAGGTCCGTGACGCGCGCGATCTGCTTGCTGTGGCCGGCGACCTCGGTCAAGGTGGTCAGTCCGATGTCGGGAAGCGCCAATCCGGCGGAGTACGCACCACCTGAAACGTAGACACCCTCGAACCCGATTTCCTCAATGAGCTTGGCTGTCAGCGGATTGATCGCACCCGGGAGTCGTTGAATCTTTCCGGACGTCAGTCCGGCCCGGAAGGCAATCCGCTTGTCGGCTGCAGACGTCGCGGCTGCGATGAGGCCCGACATCAGAAAAGTCCCTTGGCGACCTTGGGAGCCCGAGCGAGAACGTCTTCGGAAACGGTGAAGGTCAGCTGATCGAGTTCGCCTGCCTTCAATTCGGCGGTGCGCTGAGCCGCATCGAGGAAGCGGTCCTGTTCGCTCGGCTCGATGACGCCCTCGGCGAGGGTGCGGAATTTCGCGACGTACTGATCGCGAGCGAACGGACGTGCGCCGAGCGGGTGCGCATCGGCCACCGCAAGCTCGTCGACGATGACTTCGCCGCTCTTCAAGGTGATCTCGGCGCGAGCACCGAAAGCCTTCTCGTCCGGATCCGTCGAGTGGTAACGGCGTGTCCATTCGGGATCTTCGCGCGTGGAGATCTTGTTCCACAGCTCGATCGTGTCCGCGCGCTGTGCACGCTCGGACGCGTAGGAATGTTCATGGTGCCACGTACCGTCCTGTAGCGCAACGGCAAAGATGTACATCACCGAGTGGTCGAGGGTTTCACGCGAGGCGGTCGGGTCGAACTTCTGCGGATCGCCGGAACCGGTGCCGATGACGACGTGGGTGTGGTGGCTGGTATGCAGGACGATCGAGGCGATCTGGTCGAGATCACCGACACGAGAACGCATTCGGCGAGCGAGGTCGATCGGCGCCTGGCTCTGGTACTCCGCGGAGTGTTCTTTGGTGTACGAGTCGAGGATGGCGCGCTTCGCCTCACCCGAACCGGGCAGCGGAACGTGGTACTCCTTGTCCGGGCCACCGAGTAGCCAGGCGATGACGCCGTCTTCGCCTTCCCAGATCGGTGACGGTGCGCCCTCACCGCGCATCGCGCGGTCGACCGCCTCTACGGCAACCTTGCCTGCCAGCGCAGGCGCGTACGCCTTCCAACTGGATATCTCGCCCTTGCGGGACTGACGTGTCGCCGTCGTGAGGTGCAGCGCCTGGCCGATTGCCTGGTAGACCGTCTCGGTGCCCAGGCCCAGCAAAGTTCCGATACCTGCCGCAGCCGAGGGGCCGAGGTGTGCGACGTGGTCGATCTTGTGCTCGTGCAGGCAGATAGCCCGAACCAGGTCGATCTGGATCTCGTAGCCGGTCGCCAGACCACGAATCAGGTCTCGACCGTCACGGCTGGTGTGCTGAGCGACGGCGAGGATCGGCGGGATGTTGTCTCCGGGGTGCGAGTACTCGGCGGCGAGGAACGTGTCGTGGAAATCGAGTTCACGAACCGCGACACCGTTGGCCCAGGCGGCCCATTCAGGCGAGAACGTACCGGGGATACCGAACACGGTGGAGCCCGGCGTATACGGATGCGACTGTGCTTGCGCCCGCGCATTCACCACGGGACGGCGCACCAGGGAAGCTGCGGCAACTGCCGCGTTGTCGATGATCCGGTTGACGATCATGTCGGATGTGGCGTCGGTGACGTCGACGGAATCCGTCGCAACTTCCGCGATCTTCCACGCGAGGTGGTCTTCCTTGGGGAACTCTTCGGCAGAGCGGTGAGTGCGTACGAGATGCGTCTTCATCGGTCCTCTTCTCACGTTCTTCGGTATCTATTTGCACGCTACGCAGCTCATTCACCTCGGGATAGGCCCTCGCAATTGCCTATTTGTGCAATGACAATGCTGCAATGTTGCGAATGTTGCGAATAGCTTCTCGGTAGGGTGAACGCGATCGGCACCGAGGAGATTCGATGAAGAAGATGTACGCGGGAGCGCGGCTGCGACGGCTGCGGGAGGAACGAAACCTGTCACAGTCCGCACTGGCGAAGGCACTCGAACTCTCCCCCAGCTATGTCAATCAACTGGAGAACGATCAACGACCGCTGACGGTGCCCGTCCTTCTCAAGCTCAACGCCGAGTTCGATCTCGACGTGCAATTCTTCGCCTCCGATTCCGACGCACGCCTGGTTGCGGACGTTCATCACGCCTTGGCCGAAACTTCGGAATCTGGAGACGTATCTCTGGCCGAGGTGGACGAATTGGTGGCCCGCATGCCGGCGGTCGGACGCACCCTCGTGATGTTGCACCGCCGCCTTCACGCCGCGACAGAGCAGTTGGACCAGTTCTCGACGCAGTTGTCCGGCGAACCAGCGTCCGATGTGTCACTCGTACCGATGCCCTACGAGGAAGTTCGGGACTTCTTCTACGACCGAAAGAATCACATCGCCGTTCTGGACGACGCTGCCGAGCAGATGTTTCTGGACAACGGATTGTCCGTGGGCGCAGTGGATTTGCAACTGGCACGACTACTTCGCGATCAGCACGGCGTCACCGTGACGATCCGTACCGACGAACCCGACAAGCTCGGCCCCAAGCGTTACTACGATCCGAACAAGTCGGTCCTCACACTCGCCCGTCGTCTGTCGGCAGGACAACGCGCGTTCCAGATCGCAATGCAGTTGGCCTTCTTCACGCAGGCCGACGTGATCGATTCCCTTGTCGCCGAGGATGAATCATTGAGCGCCGAGTCCGCAGCGCTGGCTCGCGTCGGACTCGCACACTACTTTGCCGGCGCACTGCTACTCCCGTACACCCAATTCCTGCAATCCGCTGAGGCCTTGCGGTACGACATCGACCTGCTCAGCCTCAAGTTCGAGGTCGGCTTCGAGACAGTCTGCCACCGGTTGTCCACTCTCCAACGACACGGCCAACGCGGCATCCCTTTCTTCTTCGTCCGAACCGATCGCGCCGGAAACATCTCGAAGCGTCAGTCTGCTACCGCCTTTCACTTCTCCAGAGTCGGAGGCAGCTGCCCGCTGTGGGTCATCCACGAGGCATTCGCGAGCCCAGGTCGCATCCTCACTCAGGTCGCGAAGATGCCCGACGGCCGGACATACCTCTGGGTGGCGCGCACTACCCACAGCGGCGGACTCGGGTACCTCGCACCCGAGCGCAACTTCGCCGTCGGACTCGGTTGCGACATCGGCTACGCCGATCGCATGGTCTACTCACACGGAATTCAGACGGACGACCCCGCGACCATCGTGCCGATCGGCGCGGGGTGCAAAGTCTGTGACAGGCCAGCGTGCTCTCAACGCGCCTTCCCCCAACTCGGCCGCTCGATCTCCGTCAGTGAGAACAGCAGCAGCCATCTTCCGTATCCGCAACAATAGGGCGCAAACAATAGGGCGCACCGACTCCACCTGCAGTTTCCCGGAGCTACGACGCGCTTCTGCTTCCATGGACGTCATGCAACCCGATGCCGTGACCCCTCGTCGACTGGTTCTTCGCCGCCTTTCGGCCGTGGCCGGTGTGGCCGGCATCGTGACTGGTTTGGTTGCCTTGATCGCAACTCAGTTGGACGTCGATCACAACATCGTGATCGTTCTCGCGTCAGTGGCGCCCTTGTTGATGATTGCTCCGCTGATCGGTGCCGTCGTCTCGGGTATCGGGCGTCAGTGGATCGTGTGCGCCGCCTCGATCCTCGTCCTTGGGTTGTTCGGATGGTCTGTGAGCCCGCTGTACATCGGCGGAACTGGGGAGTCGACGTCTGCGAACGGTCCACCGATTCGAATCATGCAGGCCAACTTGATGGTCGGTGCAGCGGATCCGGAGTCGCTTGTGGCGATGGTCCGCGAACGCGAGGTCGACGTGGTGACGGTCCAGGAGTTGACGTACCAGGAAGCCGACGCGCTCAAAGCCGCCGGGCTTGACGAGGTTCTGAGCCACCAATTCCTCGTCCCGTACACCGACGGTGGTGGCGGGGCAGGAATCTACAGTCGCTTTCCACTCTCCAATCCGCGTAGCCTCGACGGATTCTCACCCGAAACGCTGTCCGCAGAACTGAATGTCGGCTTGGCGCAGCCAGTCACATTGTTCGCCGTGCATCCGGCACCGGCGTACATCTCACCGGCTTCGGTGTGGGCGGACGAGCAGCGAAGGCTTGGGTCTTACATGGACAAAGTCGCCGGGCGGGACAACGTGATAGTGAGCGGCGACTTCAACGCGTCGTACTCGAACAAACAGTTCCGGAATCTTCTCACGAACGGATATACCAGCGCCGCCGACCAATTGGGTTCCGGCCTGATCCCGACCTATCCGACCGACAAGCGGTATCCGGCGGTGGTCGGTATCGACCACATCATCACGAAAGGCGCCGTGGCGACATCCTTGGAACGGATCGAGATCGAGGGATCCGATCACCACGGCCTGATTGCCGACATCACGTTGTCTTGAGTAAATACTGGATTGAGCAAGCACCGGGGCATGGTTGTGCCCCGGTGCTCACGTCTTCAGTTGTCGCGGTTCACGCCGCTGTGGGTGGGCTGTTCCCGCCGATCGGCTGCTGATACGGATCCACCGACATCGGCGGATAGAACACCGCCTTCCGATCCGGTCCGATCTCCACCCGCCACTCGGTGTGATGCAGCGTCCGGTAGTGATGGCCGCACAACAAGATCAGGTTGTCGAGATCCGTTGGGCCACCATCGTTCCAGTGAACAATATGATGGGCATCGCACCACCCCGACGGTGTCCCGCACCCCGGAAACGCGCAACCACCATCACGAACCGCCAACGCCCGCCGCTGCGGAACCGTCGCCGTTCTCGCTTCCTTGCCGCAGTCGAGCGGAACACCATTCTCGTCCAACAAAATCCGCGTCACGGTGCAGTCGCACGCCAACATCCGCGCGGTATCGATACTGATGGGGCCCACCCAATCCGCCCACGCGAAACCCAACTCCTCCGTGGACGGCAACAGGTCTTTCAACGCCTTGAGGTCCGTCATGTCTTTCGCCGACGCAGTCACCGTGATGTGCGGTTTCACCCCGCCCTCGATCGGACCCAACCCCGCCCGCTCGTACCGCCGCAACAACTCGCAAAACCCATCCGCACGCCGTAATGCCGGAGTACGCGTGTCCTTGACCCCGTCCTTCTCCGGCGTCGGCGCAGACAGGCTCGACAGCAACGTGATCAGACGGGCCCCGTTCACAGCATCCAGATCACCCTTCACGGTCACCCGCCCGTACAGGCCCTTCGACGCGTAGAACTCGTTACGCTCCGAATCCTCACCCACCGGAACCCCGTCTTCGCGCTTGCCGTACTGCTTCTCGATCCGCCGGATCGCCGCCCGCACCGCATCACAATCGGCGATGTTCTGCGACGCCAGGCCAAGCAGGATTCCGCGGGCCTTGTCCACATCCGCCAGGGTCATGTTCTTGGGTGGATGCTGACAAAACGACGCCACCTGACGCGCCTTCAACGCGTCAACCTCACCGCGATGAAACGCATCGCCCACCACGGGTTCGAGCATCAACAACCGCGCCAACCCGACGAGCAGACTGCACTCACCGATCTCCAAATTCGTCGAACCATGCAACCACTGCGCGATCGCCCGAAAACCCTTCCCACCGAGAACCTCCCGGGAAAACATCTCCACGATCAGCAACACCAACCGCGACTGCAACTCGTGCCGGACACGCACCAGATCCAGAACCTCACCCTTGAGGTCCTCGCCATCCAGCTGCCACGCATCCCGACTGTCCATGCCCAAAGTTTAATCGAACACACTTTCGAGAACCAGAGACAAAACGGGCAACTTCAAAAAGGTGCGCGACTCGAGACCTGTTGAAGTACAGGCTCGTTCACGACTGATACAGCGCTAGGTCGGAGTGACTATCGCAAAGTTCGGATCCGGCTCGTCGAGGTATCCGGCAAGTTCTGCGAGCTTCGCCGGGTCGCCGGAAACCGAGATGGTTCCATTCGCAATCTCGGCACCCAAGTCCACACCACCGAGCAGCACACCGAGTAAGTCGCGCCGACTCAAACTGAACATCGCATCCACAGACCCAGCATCTGCAGACCCACCTTCCACGTCGAAATGGATCAGAACTCCGTTGCTGAGTTCCGTTCGGTGAACGATGTTTTCGTCAGTGATGTTCCAATCGACGACGATGTGCGAGCCCGCTGCGCGCACTCCATCCACGCGCAGCGATACTGCATCGAAGACTTGACTTACCGACAGCGCTGCGGTGATGTCGGGCGCCGCGGCAACCGTGGGCGTCCCCACTGAGCCGTTGCGCAGTTCGTATGCACCGGTGAGGTAGAAGTTCCGCCATGTGCCGTTCTCGGCGCCGTACCCGAGTTGCTCGAAGGTATCGGCCTGCAGATTCTTGGCCTCGACGTTGTCCGGTTCAGCGAAGACCACGTAGTTCACCACCTGCGCAACCCAGCGAAAGTCGCCGCGCTCGTACGATTCCCGAGCTTTCCGTAACACTTCTGCTGATCCGCCCATGAACTCCACGTGACGCTTGGCCGATTCGACGGGTGGATGCTCCCACAGATGCGCAGGGTTACCGTCGAACCAACCCATGTATCGCTGGTAGATGGCTTTGACGTTGTGACTGACGGAACCGTAGTACCCGTGCGTGTGCCACGCTTGCGCCAATGCAGTTGGCAGCTCGATCGATTCGGCGATCTCGAGACCGGTCCACCCCTGATTGATTCGACGAAGTGTCTGATCGTGAAGGTACCCGTAGAGGTCGCGCTGCAATGACAGGAACTCGGTGAGCCGTTCGGTCCCCCACGTCGGCCAGTGGTGGGACGCAAACAGAACGTCGGATCGTGAGGCGTAACGATTGATCGATTCCGTCAGGTACGCAGACCAGACGTGAGGATCTCGTACCAGGGCACCGCGAAGCGTGAGCAGGTTGTGGAGAGTATGAGTTGCGTTCTCCGCCATACACAGTGCGCGCAAATCCGGGAAGTAGAAGTTCATCTCGGACGGGGCCTCGGTTCCGGGCGTCATCTGGAATTCGATCCGAACGCCGTCGATCGTCTCCGTGTGACCTGTCTTCGAGATCGACACCGTCGGCGAAATGAGCGTCGGTGTGCCGGTTGAGGTGGTCTGCCCCAACCCGGCTCCGACGCTACCTCGGGGACCTCGGGGTAAGGCCGCTCCGTACATGTAGGCCGCACGTCGAGCCATTGCCGTTCCCGCATAGACGTTTTCCTCGACCGCGTGCTCCACGAGCCCGGTGGGTGCGACGATCACGCATCGCCCGGCGGCGACGTCGTCGTCGGTGGTCACTCCTTTGACCCCGCCGAAGTGGTCGATGTGCGAATGCGTGTAGATCACCGCGACAACCGGTCGATCACCACGATGCTCCCGATACAACGCGAGACCAGCGGCAGCGGTTTCCCGGGAGATCAGTGGATCGATGACGATGATTCCGGTATCTCCCTCGATCAACGTCATGTTCGACAGATCAAGTCCGCGAATCTGATAGATCGAATCCGTCACCGCAAAGAGTCCCTGCTTGGCGACCAACTTCGACTGACGCCACAAGCTCGGATTGACCGTTGGCGGGCAGTCCTCGTCAAGGAAGGCGTAGGAATCGTTGTTCCACAGGACTTTCCCGTCCGAATCGGCAACCAGCCCCGGATCGAGTGCGGCGACGAAACCCCGCTTCGCCTCGGTGAAGTCGGCGTCGTCGGAGAACGGTAGAGTCTCGGCGACTCGGGCGTTCGCGGCTTCGATTGCGGCCGATGCCGCACGTGGGTCGATCATAAGTCAGCCTTTCACGCCGAATTGCGGCAATGCGCATTGCCGCAATTGAAGAGAACAGCAGGGCTAGCTCAGCAACTGCGCCTTTGCCGCCGCGAACTCGGCATCGGTCAACACGCCGGACTGATGAAGCTGTCCCAACTCCTGCAGCTTGGAGACCAGATCGTCCGCGCCTGAAGGGGGAACGGACTGCACGGGGGCGACCTGCTGCTGCGGCGGCGGCTGTTGCTGCTGGTACTCCTGCTGATATTCCTGCTGCTGCTCGCTGGCCTTTCGTTGACTCCGTCGATCCATGGCGTTGGACGTCGCCTTTGCGGTTCCAGCCACTACCGCCGTGCGCGCCACCGTGCCGAGCAACCCCGGCCGCCCTCTGCGTCCACCTCGAAAAACCATGCCGAACTCCTTGGGTAATTGTCGCTACTGAAATGCTGCTTCGACCGCTGCGACGACTACCTCGCGCGGTATCTGAACGTGAAGGACTACGTCGCCGCCGCCACCGCGAACCGTCGACGCGAGCTCACGCGCCCACGTCTGCTCGTAGACGATGACTGCGGCGGACGTTCCTGGTTCGAGTGACTCACGGACCACGTCCAGGTCCTCGTCACTGATCAATGCCTTGGCTTCGATGGACAGAATCGCCAGTCCGATGTCGGTGAGATCTTCGTCGACATCGATCTGCGACACCTGTCCGTCCGCGTCCTTGGCGATGTACACGAGGTCGAGCAGAGTGACAAAACCTCGTTCCACCACGTTCTGCAGCGCGGCGACAGCTTCAGGATCCACAGTTGAACCTGGGAATGCCAGCACCACGAGCTCGACCGGTCCGATGTTCATTGCGTCGTTCATCCATCAAGCCTGGTGGCTCGGACGCTTGGGAACCTCACCCGCAGGGGATGAATTACCCGATGCGATCGAGTTATTTGTTGCGACGAATGACTTCGCGAATCGGCCGTACGTGTACGCCTTCTGCTGCGAGGGCTCGCCGGGCTTTGCCTCGGGTGACGAGCACACCGACGATACCGAGAATCCAAACCGGATATTGCACCATCCAGGCGACACGGAATCCGTCGAACGTGTACCCGCCCATGTGTCCGAGGATGACGCCCATCACTTGAATCACGATGAGGGAAGCGAGGAATCCCCCGATGTTGACCATGCCTTGCGCGGTGCCCATCGCCGAACTCGGGTTCGACGTACGCGCGTAGTCGAAGCCGATCACCGAACCCGGTCCACCCACAGAGATGACGACCACCAGGATCGTCAACAACCAGAGCGGAGACGGTTCGCTTCGTGAAAGCACGATCGTCCACATGAGCGCGCTGGCGACCATGATGGTGAGAACCAACCACGATCGACGCATGGGATAGCGACCGGTGAGAATACCGAGGATCGGGCCGGCCACGATTGCCGAGATGACTGACAGCGTCAGCAGCGAGCCGACCGTCGTGGAGTCGAGGCCTTGAGCCGATTTCAGGTACGGCACACCCCACAGCAGCGCGAACGTCGTGATCGAGAACTGAGTCCCCATGTGGCTGAAGAACCCGAGTCGGGTGCCGGGCCGCATCCACACCGTCTTGATCTGTCGCCCGATCTCCTTGGCGCCGGCCGGCACGGCTACCACGTCGGCACCGGGAGGCGCGTCGCGGATGACACTCAACGCCAGCGCAAACGCCAACAGTCCGACAGCGGCAGCGCTGCCGTAGGCAAAAGTCCAGCCCGGTCCGGACAACAGCAACATGAACGGAAGCGCAGACATCACCTGGCCCAGCTGACCGAGGATGCCCGTGAACTGCGAGACCAACGGCACCTGCCGGGGCGGGAACCACTGCGGTACCAACCGCAACACCGAGATGAAGGTGAGTGCATCCCCGGCACCGACGGCAATACGTGCACCGATCGCGACGGGCAGCGATTCGGTGAAGGCGAGAGCCAACTGCGCGGACATCATGATGAACGCACCGACTGCGATCATGATCCGCGAACCGTAGCGGTCGAGGAGGACTCCCGCCGGAATCTGCATGCCGGCGTACACGACGATCTGCAGCACGACGAAGCTCGACAGAACGCTGGGCGAGATCGAGAACCGATCAGCAGCAGACAGACCCGAGACGCCGAACGAAGTGCGGTGAAGCACGGCGATCACGTAGGCAAAAACACCGACACCCCAGACCAACCACACTTTTTTCATCGGGTCTGTATGTTACTCCTGTCTTTCGCAAGGCTCAGGACATGATTATTCGCGGCCCTGAGACACCCAATTCAGATCGGCCGAACGGAAGCCTTCGGTGATCGCGGCGAGGGAGTCGAGGCGAGCGATCTGGTCTTCGCTCAGAACGATGTCCAACGCTCCGGCGTTTTCGGTGACTCGTGCAGCGAACCGAGTGCCGGGAATCGAAACGGAAGGCAACCCGTACTGGCGGCCCTTGGCATCGAGCCATGCCAGGGAAACCTGTGCAGGCGTCGCGCCGAGCTCCTCACCGACGGCGCGGACCACGTCGAGAACCTTCTGATTGGCGGGAAGTGCGGAGTCCGAGAAGCGGGGGAAGCGTCGGCGTAGGTCGTTGTCACCGAGCGTCGCCGCATCGAACGATCCCGCCAAGAAGCCTCGGCCCACAGGTGAAAAGGGCACGAACCCGACTCCGAGTTCCGCCGCGGTGGGTACTACCTTGTTCTCGACGTCACGGCTCCAGATGCTCCATTCCGACTGGATCGCCGCGATCGGATGTACCCCGTACGCACGACGCAGTTCGTCACCGGTCGCCTCGGACAGTCCGATGTTGCGGACCTTGCCCGCCTTCACCTGCTCCGCGATCGCGCCGACGGTGTCTTCGATCGGCACGTTCGGGTCGACCCGGTGCAAGTAGTAGAGGTCGACATGATCGACGCCGAGTCGTCCCAGAGACTCGTCGAGTGCCCGCGGCACGTAAGCCGGGTCTCCGTTGATCCCGCGCTGACCGTTGGCGATGTTGCCGACCAGACCGAACTTGGTCGCCAACTGCACTTCGTCCCGGCGGTCTTTGAGAAGCTCTCCCACCGCACGCTCACTCGAGCCCTCGCCGTACACGTTCGCGGTGTCGATGAATGTGATCCCGATGTCCACCGCATGGTGCAGCGTGGCGAGCGCCTCGGCCGGATCCACCGGGCCGTAGACCGGGGCGACGGACATCGCGCCGTATCCCTGGGCGCTGACAGTGAGACCTTCGGCCAGAGTGACGGTGGGGACGGTCATGAAAACTCCTCGATTCGACTGAGCGACAACCCCGACAGTCTTCACCGAATCGAAGCCTCACGCACCGATTAACGTCACGCTGATCGGGTTACCCTCGAGTGATGGCATTCGATTGGCTCGAACTCGTACTCACCGCCCACCGCGAATTCGGTTCACGACTCGCTGCGGTCGAGGACTGGAACGCACCCACGCCCGACTCCGACTGGCACGTCGAACACCTCGTCCGCCACGTCATCGAGGAGCAGCAGTGGGTACCGCCGCTCCTGGCCGGACTGACGGTCGGCGAGGCGACACCGGACATCGTTCCCGTCGGGGACGACCTGTGGACCGAATGGCAGAAGTACTCCGATGCCGCAATCAAAGCGTGGAAATCGACGGACCTCAGTGCCCACGTTCACCTCTCGTACGGCACGGTGAAGGTGGAACCCTATCTGCGCCAGCAGACCTCGGACGTCACGATCCACACCTGGGACCTTGCGCGAGCGGTCGGAGCAGACGAGCGGCTCGATCCAGACCTCGTCGAGGCCGTCTGGTCCGACCTCGACGGGCAGCGCGACATGCTCGCCGAGAGCGGTCTGTTCTCCGCTCCCGTCGATCTTCCTGACGATGCGTCGTTGCAGGACAAGCTGATTGCCCTGACCGGTCGCGATCCTCGTTAGACGTTCAGCGACACACCCGTCGTGCGAGCGACGCCGTCCCAGCCGCCGGCAGGTGCACCGAGGCCGAGCAGAGCCGCAACCGTCGGCGCGACGTCGATCGTGCGAGCCTGCGTGTCGATCTTCCGTCCACCGTCCAGAGCGGGATGTCCGCCGCTGAGGAAGAACGGAATGGGCAGTGTCACGAAGTGGCCGTGGTTGCCGGGAATCGGGTTGGACAGTGGAGTCGGATCACTGAACCGCCAGCCCTGAGCGCAAAACGCAACGACGTCACCGGCATTGGTGCCGAGATCGAATTCGGCGGGGAGGTGGCTGGATTCGACGCCGTCCACACCATCCACGATCTGCTGAATCCGGCTGACGGCTTCCGCCCGTTCGCCATCGGGTCCGACGAAGTAGATCAGGTCTGCGCCACCGTTCTGGGCGATTCGAATCTTGCCTGCCAGCAATGGGTCCGCGTTCAGCGGTCGATCCAAGCCGATGAGCCGCGCGGGCTCAGACCAGTCCATGGAGTGGTCGGCCAACACGATCAGAATGCTCCGATTCCAGCGACCCGTGTCATGAAGGAAGTCGACGAAGCGGCGAACCTGGTTGTCGGTGTTCTGAAGTGCAGCCGTGCGGGCGATACGGATGGACGGACCGGACAGATCCAGGTGCCCGACCCGATCGACGTCACCGAGGTTGGTGAACGAGAGCCGCGGCGAGTTCCCGCCGACGATACGGATCAAGGCGTCGATCGTGAAGTTGTCCGGCGCATGCTCGGTACCGGGAACGAGCGGCTGCGGATCCCACACCAGTGAGGCGCGGTCACCGAACAGCCCGTGAAGGTAGCGCTTCGACAGCACACTCGCAGTGGTCAATCCGAGTTCGGTGCGTACCCGATCCAGAACCGTCGATGCCTGCAGGTCGGAAGGCCGATCGAGGTCCCGCTTCTTGTCGATGGACGGATCGTAGACGGAGTTGGCGGGTACACCCGAACGCGCCGGCAGCACTCCCGTCATCATCGCCGTGTGGTTCGGCAGCGTCTCTGCGATCGTGATGGCACTGGCGTCCGGGTAGTGGATACCGCCGGCCGCAAGCCCGGTGAGCGTCGGGGTGAGCTCCGATCGCAGCTCGTCCGGCCGCATGCCGTCGACGACTATGACATGCACGTCCAGGTCTGGGATTCCGGCGTTGGTGGGAACGCTCGCGCGCGCGGGCGTTCCGAGCAATGCCGTTCCGGCGACAACACTTCCACCGATCAGAACGCTACGACGCGAAACTTCGATACTCACTGGTCGACTCCTGGTCGGTACGAGGACTGATCGAGGGCGGCCGAGGTGGGTGAGACTCTACTGCCCGCGCCTGCCGGCAGACGGTAGCTCACGGCGTAGTGCGCATTGCTCTGCGGATTGGTGAGATCGTCGACGTAGTACCAGTCCATCTGAGTACCTTCGCGGGCGATTTCGAATACGCCGTAGCCGTGCGAATCCAGTTCGACGTACCGCACGTGTCGGTTCACGGCCTTGAATGCTTCTTCTGCCGCAACGGTTACCGTGCGCGGTGGCACTTTCAGCATGTCGTCGATATTGGGCGACGTCACCGACGGGACGACGAACTCGGCGCCGACGGTCGGCCCACCCGGATAGTTGGCGGCGTTGGTCGGTAGGTCGCAGGCCCATGACGTGTGGATGTCACCGGTGATGAAGACGGTGTTGTCCACACCGTTCGAGGTGATCGCGTCGAAAAGCCTGGTGCGGTCGGCGGTGTACCCGTCCCACTGATCCGTGTTGTACGGGACACCGGCCTGCGGCACACCCACCAGTTCGGTCAACGCCGCGGGGGTCGCCGGTTCCAGCGGCGGGAACACGCAGGGCGTGATCATGACCGGATTGCCGACGACCTTCCACTGCGTCGGGGAGGTGACGATTCCGTTGGTCAACCAATCCATCTGTGCGCGTCCGGTAATGGTGCGCGACGGATCGTCGACCTGCTTCATGGTCGGTTGCTCGTCGCGGTAAGTACGCAGATCGAGCATCGAGATCTCGGCCAGATTCCCGAAGCGGAACCGACGATACAGCTGAACGCTCGAACCACTACCCGACGGGCGGACGGGCATCCACTCGAAATATGCCTTGGCCGAGTTGGCCTTTCGATCTGCCCAGTCACCTTCGACACCGGGAGTGTGGTTTTCGGCGCCGTCCCGGTACGCGTTGTCGGCCGATTCGTGATCGTCCCACGTGGTGATGAACGGGAGCTTCAGGTGCAGAGCTGCCAGATCCGGGTCTGTCTTGTACTGCGCGTGCCGAATTCGGTAGTCGGCCAGCGAAATGATCTCGTGGGCCGGCTCGTGAAGGCGAACGGATCCGTTTCTCGCGCCGTACTCCCCCTGCCCGTACTCGTAGATGTAGTCACCGAGGTGGATGATCGCGTCGAGGTCTTCGCGGAATGCGAGGTGACGATAGGCACCGAAATACCCCGCCTCCCAGTTGGAGCAGGACACCACGCCGAAGCGGAGACGATCGAGATCTGCCGAGTTCGACGGAGCCGTGCGGGTGCGGCCCACCGGAGAAACAGCCGAACCCGCAGTGAATCGGTACCAGTACGTCGTCGACGAATCGAGTCCGGTGACGTCGACCTTCGCGGTGTGATCGGAATCCGCCGAAGCAGCAACACTTCCGGACGCAACGACGCTCGCGAACCCCTCATCGGTCGCGACCTGCCAGTTGAGAGTCACCGCCGGCCCGACGCCGGAACCGGGCGTCGCGTCTGCCGTCGGGGTGATGCGGGTCCAGATGATCACCGCATCCGGCAACGGGTCACCGGATGCCACGCCGTGCGCGAAGCCCGGGCTGCCACCCGGAACCTCGGCACCGGCGTGGCTCGCCGAAGCGACACCG
This sequence comes from Rhodococcus sp. EPR-134, assembly GCF_001647205.1. Lineage (NCBI taxonomy): Bacteria > Bacillati > Actinomycetota > Actinomycetes > Mycobacteriales > Nocardiaceae > Rhodococcus > Rhodococcus sp. EPR-134. The sequence continues at coordinate 22,534 of NZ_LVCT01000675.1, read as the reverse complement.
AGACCTACTGCGCCGGCGAGGGCCGCCGATCCCTGCAGCAGGCCACGTCTGGATATTCGATCGAAGGCATTCGTGTGCACGCTAGGAGTGAACCCGCACCTGAACGGGCGTTCAAGAGAGCTTCGGGATGTTCACCCAGGCTTCGCCTGCGCTTCTCTGGAAGTTTGATCGAGTCGATCCCGATTACAACCGGTAATCGAGGGCCGAGCCTCGAACCACACCGACCTTGACTCCGATGTAACCGCCGAGTGCACCCCCGGCCGCGATCAGGATCCAGAACGCCGGCGGAAGCAGAGCCTCGGACCCGTCGACCTCGGAGAACGCGGAATAGCCTGCAATCAACGCGCCGAACAGGATGGGCAGTATCAGCAGAGCGGCAAAGAAAGTCACCCACACCGATACGAAGCGGCCCTTCCACCGGGCAATCTCGTGCAGAACCGTCAGAACGACCAGGAAGACACCACTACCGGTCAAGAAGGCGGCCAGAACTGCAAATCCGAAAGCCGAAGTCAGTTCCGACTCCACGTGAATCCCCCTGTACGTCAATCACCTGCACACTCAGCCCCAACTGCGATGCGACGAGTCTATTCACGACGGACGGCGTTTGTCGGCAAGTCGAGTCGCTCGTCTGCCGGAAACACACCCCGCTGACGCCTATGCTTGGAAAATGACCGAACCCGACATCAAGCCCAGAAGTCGTGACGTCACCGACGGACTCGAAAAGACCGCAGCGCGCGGCATGTTGCGTGCAGTAGGAATGGGCGACGACGACTGGGTCAAGTCGCAGATCGGCGTCGCCTCGTCCTGGAACGAAATCACGCCATGCAACCTGTCCCTCGATCGCCTGGCCAAGGCCGTCAAGGAGGGCGTACGGGAAGCCGGCGGGTTCCCTCTCGAATTCGGCACTATCTCCGTCTCCGACGGCATTTCGATGGGGCACGAGGGCATGCACTTCTCCCTCGTCTCCCGTGAAGTGATCGCGGACAGCGTCGAGACCGTCATGCAGGCCGAGCGTCTCGACGGATCGGTCCTTCTCGCCGGCTGCGACAAGTCGTTGCCCGGCATGATGATGGCGGCGGCCCGCCTCGACCTCGCCAGCGTGTTCCTCTACGCCGGCTCCACCCTCCCCGGCGTCGCCAAACTTTCCGACGGCAGTGAGCGGGAAGTCACCGTCATCGACGCGTTCGAGGCGGTTGGCGCCTGCTCGCGTGGGCTGATGAGCCGCGCCGACGTCGACACCATCGAACGGGCGATCTGCCCGGGCGAAGGCGCGTGCGGCGGCATGTACACGGCAAACACGATGGCCAGCGCCGCCGAGGCCATGGGAATGTCGCTGCCCGGCAGCGCTTCACCGCCCGCACCGGATCGTCGCCGCGACGGCTTCGCCCGCGAGAGCGGCAAAGCCGTTGTCGAGCTCCTGCGTCGAGGCATCACCGCCAGGGACATCCTCACCAAGGAAGCATTCGAGAACGCCATTGCAGTCGTCATGGCATTCGGCGGATCCACCAATGCAGTGCTCCATCTCCTCGCGATCGCGCACGAAGCGTACGTCCCGCTGACGCTCGACGACTTCGCTCGCGTCGGCGCGAAGGTCCCGCACCTCGCCGACGTCAAGCCTTTCGGAAAGCACGTCATGACGGACGTCGACCGTATCGGCGGCGTCCCCGTGATCATGAAGGCATTGCTCGACGCGGGACTCATGCACGGAGATTGCCTGACCGTCACCGGTAAGACCGTGGCGGAGAATCTCGCGCACATCACCCCGCCCGATCCCGACGGCAAGGTCCTGCGGGCGATGAACAAGCCCATTCACCCCACCGGAGGCATCACGATCTTGAAGGGGTCACTCGCGCCCGGCGGCGCGGTGGTCAAGTCGGCAGGATTCGAGTCTGATGTATTCGTCGGCACTGCACGGGTTTTCGAACGCGAGCGCGCCGCGATGGATGCTCTCGAGGACGGCACCATCACCGGCGGTGACGTTGTCGTCATCCGCTACGAAGGCCCGAAGGGTGGTCCCGGCATGCGCGAGATGCTGGCCATCACGGGCGCGATCAAGGGCGCGGGTCTCGGCAAGGACGTCCTGCTGCTGACGGACGGACGATTCTCGGGCGGCACCACCGGCCTGTGTGTCGGACACGTTGCGCCCGAGGCCGTCGACGGCGGTCCCATCGCGTTCGTTCGCGACGGCGATCAGATCCGGCTCGACGTGGGTACCGGACAACTCGAATTGTTGGTCGACGACTCCGAATTGGAAGCCCGCAAGAAGGGCTGGGAGCCGTTGCCGCCTCGCTACACACGTGGTGTGTTGGCCAAGTACTCCAAGCTCGTGGGATCAGCCTCGGGTGGAGCAGTGTGCGGCTGATCCCAGCCCGCCGCTAGATCGGCCGGTACCCGGCGCCGACACCTCCGTGGGCATTGATCGTGTCCACGATGGAGGTCATGTTGGTGCCGAGTTCCGGCCCCAGGCACGGCACCCAGAGGTAGGCGTTGACCATCGCGACCAGCGTCGTCCCGACCGTGACCGGGGCTCCCGAATCACCGTGGTCGACGCAGATCTGAGTCCAGGTGGATGCGTCGGCGCTCAGGTCTCCCCAGACGACGCCGCAGGTCGTGCCCGTCGTACGGCCTTCCTTGCAGGCTGTAGCCGGGAAGCTGGCTGGAGCGCCGATCGAGGTGATGGTTGCCGCGCCCACCGTTCGAACTGGTGTGACCTTGCCCGGATCGAACTGGATGACCCCGTAGTCCAGGTCCGGGTTCGACTCGACGAACGTGCCGACCACGCCTGCGTCCTCGTTGCTTTCCGGGATCACGAACGATCCAGGACCACCGCAGTGACCTGCGGTGATACCTACGAGTCTGCCGCCGTTGTCGTGACCGATAGTGGTCAACGTACAGACCAGCTGATTGTCGATGATGATGCCCGAACCACCACCCATGGGCGTGGGTGCAGCAACAGCGTTGCTGCTGACGATGAACCCGAGTCCGAGTGCCAAGACCAACGCTGCCAGAGCCGAAACAATTCGCTGCAACATCACAATCTCTCCGCCGGTAATCTCCCCGCTGCAAAAAACGCATACCCCGGAAAGTGCGGACCTACGCAGCGTTTCTAGTCGGTAGCTCCGAGCGCTTCGAGCATCTTGCGTGCCTCCTCGAGCTGACGACTCAACTCGTCGACTCGCGCTGCAGCCATGTCCCGTGCAGCGACGATGATGGACTCGACAGCCTCGATTGCGGTGGGCTCACCCAACTCGCGGACAGCTCGCTCGACCGCATCGGGTGCGACCGGAACTGCTTTGCCCGGACGCTTCGCGCCCTGTGTGACCGTCACGCTCCAGTCGTTGTCCGCGCCCGCATGGATCGTGACGCTGATGCCGGCCGGCAGTTTCTTCGCACGCTTGACGGCCGGACGAGGTGTCGCGGCAGGGGCAGCAGTGGTAGTCGGTACCGGAGCGGGTGCAGGCTGCGCACGCGGCTTCGGTCGAACAGGCTCTACGAGTGGCTCCATCAGGGGCTCGGACTCCACAACTGGTTTGGGCCGTGGCGCCGGTTTGGCCGGTGCCTCGGAGACGCGGTTGATGCGCAATTCCTCTGCCTCGAAAGGCAATTCGTCGTTGACGCCTTTGGGGCGGATCATCACGGTGTTGCCGTCCACCGACACGACTTTCGCCGAGGTACCGGCTTCGATCCCCAGGCTGGGAGTCGCCTCGCGCAGATAGACGGTGGCGCGCTTGCCTTCGGCGACAGCCGTGGCGAGCGCTGCCAGATTGTCCGCAGTGAGGTGATCCGGCGTTGATGCGGCAGCGCCGGAACGTCTACGGGGTGGCATGCGCAGGTCCTTTCAGAAGTATCTCGTGCATTTCGGTATCGACAGTGCTTTTCTCGGGGCAACTCTTGCACAAGCCACCGACGTGTTGACTCTCACCGCCCGCCTGAGCCCGAGGATCCGTAGACGGTTCGGCCAATTCAGTACTGTTCTCGGGGCACCGCGTGGAAGATGGTGGACATAAATTCGTTGCGGCAATAAGGAGCACGGTGAGCAGTTCGGAGTCAGAGTGGATCGACGAGGTCACCGAACCCGCCCCTGCTGAATCTCACGTTGCCGAACCTCACACCGCTGATCCGGTCGACGTCGATGCTCATCTGCTCAGCCGGATTCAAGCCGACATCGAGGAGTCCCTCCTCGGCGGACCGCGCTGCTTCACGCAATCGCAGATCGCGGAATTCGCCGGTGTGACACGCGAGCGTGCCGATCGTTTGTGGGTCGCGATGGGCTTTGCCGTCGACGAGGATCCCGACGCCGTCATGTTCACCCAGCAAGACGCCAACGCCCTCAAGACGATCATCGACATGGTCAATCGAGGAGTCATCTCGCAGAGCAGTGAGGTGGCTGCCGCCCGTTCACTGGGGCAGTCGATGTCGAGGTTGGCTGAGTGGCAGGTCTCGCTGATCAGCACACACATCATCGACCAGCTCGCCGACTCGGCAGATCACGAGCCCGAAGCGATCCGGAAGATCGTTCTGCGCCTCGGCGCAGAGATCATTCCTGCTGTCGAATCTCTGCAGACGTACGTGTGGAAGCGCCACGTCGCGTCGTCGACGGGCCGCAACGTCGGAAACCCGGGCGAAGAAGTAGCGAGTCGTGTTCTGGTCGTGGGTTTCGCCGACATCGTCGGGTACACCTCGCTGACCCGCGGCCTCGACTCCGCCGAACTCAACGATCTGCTCGAGCGGTTCGAGTCCGCGTCCACCGAAATCATCGGTCGCAACTACGGCTGGGTGGTCAAGACCGTCGGTGACGAGGTCATGTTTGCCGCCGAGAGTCCTCATCACGCAGCCGAGATCGCTTTGCAGATCCAGCAGGCGGTCCTCGCCGATCACGACGATCCGCAGCTTCGGGTGGGCCTGGCCATGGGGCCGACGTTGGTTCGCTTCGGAGATCTCTACGGTTCGGTGGTCAACAAGGCCGCGCGCCTCACCAGCTCTGCTCGTCCCGGCACCGTGCTGATCGACTCCGAGTTGGCCACCCAACTCGGCTCGGACGCCAATTTCAAACTGCGGCACCTACGTCCGCGACGAGTGCGCGGCATCGACAGGCTCGAGCAGTACGTGCTACGCCGCAATCTGGAGCCGTGAGCTCTCAGCTCGACACTCCGCGTGCAGCCAGAAAGTCGTCCACGATCTGCTCACACGCAGCCTCCCCGAGAGGCGTCAGCGTGGCCAGCTTGGTGAGCACCAAAGGTCCGACCAACTGAGCAAGTGCGACGTCGTAGTCGTACTCCCCCAACGCGTCGATCGCGTCCGGCGAGCGCAGGATCCGATCGAACGCGTGTCGGTACTGCTCGAAAACCGTCTGGCGCAGCGATCGCAATTCGGGCTTGTCCGTGGACAGGGCATCGACGCTCGAATAACCCTTCAGTTCCGGCCCCAAGCCGAGCCAGCACATCGCCGTCACCTGGATCGGTGCGCTTTCGATGGCCTTGGCCTGACTGGTCAACAACTCGAGCAACTGCGCGCGGAGATCGCCTTCACCGGACATCTCCGGCACCGGCGGCAGTAGACGTGCAAATGCCGCGGCGAGTAACTCCGTGCCGCTGTCGAAATGGCGGTACAGCGTCGCACGCGCGACGTTGGCCAACTTGGTGACGGCATCGATCGTCACGGCGTCGACGCCGCCTTCTGCCAGCAGCGTGGTCGCTGCGTCGAGCAACCTGGACCTGGAACGCTGTTTGCGCGGGTCCTCGTCGTTTCCCTGCTGTTCGATTCCCTGCTTGTCGATTCCCACCGTCACAACTTCAGTTATACCCACTTGGGGGTTGTGGAACTGCTGTTCTTGTAACGATACTGATGGTCTTGTTTCTATCGGGAGGTTTCGTGAGTAGCGATACGACGCTCGAACAGTCCACGTGGACCATCCGACAGATCTGGATGCTGACGGTCGCGTGCTGCGCCGTCGCGCTGGTCGTCGCAGCGATGGCCGCTCTCAACACGGCCCTTCCCGACTTGGCCCGCGATACCGGTGCAACACAGAGCCAGCTCACGTGGATCGTGGACGGGTACACGCTCACGCTGGCTTGTCTCTTGTTGCCGGCGGGCGCACTCGGCGATCGATACGGTCGACGAGAACTGCTCATGTTCGGACTACTCGTTTTTGCTGCCGGCTCGTCGATTCCGGTCTTCGCGGACGAACCGTCGTGGGTCATCGTCTCCCGCGTGATATCCGGCGTCGGCGCCGCATTTGTCATGCCGGCGACGCTGTCTCTACTCACTGCAGGTTTCCCGCCGGCGCAGCGTGCCCGCGCCGTCGGAGTCTGGTCCGGCGTCGCAGGGTCCGGTGCAATCGCCGGACTCGTCGTCTCCGGGCTACTCCTCGAAAAATGGTCCTGGCATTCGATTTTCGTCAGCCTGGCCGTCGTCTCGGTCCTCATCCTCGTGGTGTCGTTCACGATCGTGACGTCGAAGGACACGGAGGCAACTCCACTCGATCTACCTGGTACAGCGCTGATCGCCGGCTCGATCGGACTGTTCGTCCTGGGGATGATCGAGGCGCCGGCCCGTGGTTGGCTCGATCCGGTAGTTCTCGCGTTGCTGGTCGGCGGAATTGCCATGACAGCAATCTTCAGCTGGGTCGAATTACGCACTCGCCACCCACTTCTGGACGTCAGACTGTTTGCCAATCGTGCATTCGGCAGCGGCGCAGCGTCACTGACCCTGCAATTCCTGGCGACTTTCGGCTTGTTCTTCCTGATCGTGCAGTATCTCCAACTGGTGCTCGACTACTCCCCCCTGCAATCGGCGCTCGCCCTCATGCCGATCGCCGTGCCGGTGATGGCCCTGTCCGTGGTTGCGCCCCTACTGATTCCGCGTATCGGCCTTCGCGCCCTCACCGCAACCGGTGTCGCCTTCCTCGGAACCGGAATTGCACTCCTGACGCGCTTGGATGCCAGTTCGACCTATGCCGAAGTCTGTGTTCCCTTGGTAGTGGCCGCCATTGGATTGGGTTTGTCGACAACCCCCGCCACTGCTGCCATCGTCTCCAACGCACCGGACTCCAAACAGGGGGTTGCCTCAGCAGTCAACGACGCAACCCGTGAGATCGGCTCCGCCATCGGCGTTGCACTGGCGGGAAGTATCCTCGCCGCCGGCTACGGAAATCACGTCCAGCCCGCGGTCGACTTGCTACCCGAACCGGCCAAGGAGCCGGTATCCGGTTCTCTGGCCGCCGCTCTCCACGTCGCCGAAGCAGCCGGGCCGCAGGGTGCCCAGTTGGCCGAATTCGCCCGTGAAGCCTTCATCAAAGGCATGGATCAAGGAGCACTCACGCTCGCTGCGATCATGTGGGTATCCGCGATCGTTCTGGGATTCTGGGCTCCGGGTCGTCAGCGAGACTGACCGCCTCGTCGGTACGCCGGGGCCTTGGTCGTCTGCTCCGACTGCAGAGTCTGTAGAAGGGGCATCGACCGGAGCGGCACCACAACCGAGAGAACCATGACGCTGGTCGACCGGGTGGCTATCCCCGACCGATTCAGTTCGAGCAGCGTCGCTTGCAAATCCTCGTGCGACGCAGCGGCAATCCGGCACAGCACGTCGCCGGAGCCGGTGGTGGCAAAGGCTTCGAGCACACCGGGGATTGCCTCGAGTTCCGCGGTGACGGTGTCGAGCGCCCCCTGGGCGATCTGCAAAGTCACGAATGCTTGTACTCCGAAACCCGCTGCAGCCAAATTGACGTGCGGCGCGTATCCGGCGATGACGCCCGCATCTTCCATCCTTTTCAATCTCGCCTGCACTGTCGCCCGCGCAACCTTGACCTGACGCGAAAGCTCCAACGCACCGGCTCTCGGGTGCTTGTTCATCGCGTCCAACAGAGCCAGATCCACTGCGTCGAGATTCACGTCCGCTCCACTCGTCGTTCAACTATGCAAATTGCCTACAAAACAGTGCCACCATCTTCGCATTCCGGCGCTGTGTCTACTTTCAACTACCTCCATTGACTACCCAACCTCTGAAGGACTTATCTGTTTGTACTGGCAGTGCCGAACATGACTCGAGCACCGCGCTGTGTACATCGCACTCAGAGGGGACTCACCATGACCGTCGAACAGACTCTCACCGACGACGAACAGTTGGCCGGCCTGGATCTGGAGCAATTACGCCAGCTGGTCGGACTGGTCGAGTACGACAGCGATCACGATCCCTTCCCGGTGAGTGGTTGGGACGGCCTCGAATGGATCGTCGGAAACGCCACGCAGACTTCACATTTCTTCCAGTCCGCATTCGGCATGGAATTGGTGGCCTATTCAGGCCCGTCGACGGGAAACCGCGACCACCACGCGTTTGTACTCAAGAGCGGTGCCGTGCGCTTTGTCGTCAAAGGTGCTGTGGATCCGACAAGCGAGTTGATCGCGCATCACAGCCGTCATGGCGACGGCATCCGCGACATCGCGCTCAGCGTCCCTGACGTGGACAAGTGCATCGCGCACGCCATCACCCAAGGTGCGACGGTGTTGAGCGAACCGCACGACGTCACCGACGAGCACGGCACCGTTCGCCTGGCCAGCATCGCGACGTACGGCGAGACTCGGCACACCCTCGTCGACCGTTCCCGCTACACCGGCCCGTACCTTCCCGGATACGTCGAACGGACGTCGTCGTACCGCAAGCGTGACGGCGCGCCCAAGCGAATCTTTCAGGCCCTCGACCACGTCGTCGGCAATGTCGAACTCGGCAAGATGGACCAGTGGGTCGACTTCTACAACCGGGTCATGGGATTCACCAACATGGCCGAGTTCGTGGGCGGCGACATAGCCACCGACTACTCCGCGCTGATGAGCAAGGTCGTCTCGAGCGGCAATCACCGAGTCAAGTTCCCACTCAACGAACCTGCCATCGCGAAGAAGCGGTCACAGATCGACGAGTACCTCGAGTTCTATCAAGGTCCCGGCGCTCAGCATCTCGCGCTTGCGACCAACGACATCCTCGGAGCAGTCGATGCTCTGGTCGACGAAGGAATCGAGTTTCTCTCTACTCCGGCTTCGTATTACGAGGATCCCGAATTGCGCGCGCGTATCGGAGAGGTTCGAGTTCCGATCGAGGAATTGCAGAAGCGAGGTATCCTCGTCGACCGCGACGAGGACGGCTACCTTCTTCAGATCTTCACCAAGCCGATCGGAGATCGTCCCACCGTGTTCTTCGAGATCATCGAACGCCACGGCTCACTGGGATTCGGACTGGGAAACTTCAAAGCCCTGTTCGAAGCGATCGAGCGTGAGCAGGCCGCGCGGGGCAACTTCTGAGGTAGGTCAGCTGTTTTCGGTCCACGCCCAGACCACCGCGGGTCGCCCGGTGGCACTGACCCGGACTCGTTCGTCCGTACGTTCCAGCCCTGGCAACGCTTTGAGCGTCCGGTTCAAGTTGCCCGGGTCCGGACGCACACCGGAAAGCTCCTCCGCCACCGCCAGCGCGTACGACGCCGGAAACGACGGACCCAGTAGTGCCCGCGTGAATGCCTGATCTCGCCACAACAGGGTGTCAGCAAGGATCGGGCGGGTATCGGCGACTATCCGATTGTGGTCGAACGCAAGGTCCCCCGGGTTGTCCCAGCTCACCCATTCGGCCGAACCCGGCACCTCGTCCGACGAGATCACTGCCCACATGGTCACCGAGAGCGTCGGACCGCGGGGGTCGCGATTGGGTTCGTCGAACACGGTCAATTGACCGCTGACGAGGATCTTCTCGTCGGGAATTCCGAGCTTGGTGGTCACGGCTCGCCTGGCGGCGTCCTGCAACCGCTCACCGGCGCCCAGCAGTACACCGGGCAGCGCCAACTGCCCGGTGTACGGCTCCGCTTGCCGCGGAGTGACGGCAAATCGCAACATCCCGGGTTCCGGATTGCCGAACCGGAGCGCGATGACATCGATCGAGACAAGTGACTGGTCCACACCGTCCATCATGCAGGCACTGGGCATCGCATCTGACGATCGACCCGGTCGGCACCGTTCGCGGTCAGCACTACCGGCGCACCCATTTCCTCGCTCAGATACCGGGCGAAATCCTCCGGGTCGGCCGGAAGTTCCTTCGGCACGACCCCTACGGCTTTCAGGGAATCTGTCAGCGCCTGCTGGTGATCGAGATCCTTCCACTCTCCGACGGGAACGAACGGCAATCCTTCGTACGCGTGCACCCCGTGGATCGGGACGCCTGCAGCCCGCGCGCGATCCATCGCGTCGAGATGAGTAAGCGCCAAACCGTCGACGCCACCGCTCACCTCGATTGCGTAGTGCAACAACAACTCGTCGAGGTGGCCCATCCGGAATCCGCCTTGATACTCACCCGTCCCGTTGTGCAGCTCGGGCAACACCTTCGCCAGCTCCGGATCCTCCGTCGGGAAGGGCCCAGCTCCGTGTCGTGTCATGTACGTGCGGGTGACGCCGAGTACGTAACTGTCCCGGCCCAACTCGTCGATCATCGCTCGCGCGTTGGACGGTTCGACCGTCGACCACGTGGTGTGTGGGTGAAACCCCCGCCACTCGTCGAGAAGGACACCTTGTGCCCCCTCGAATACCAGACGACCACGGGCACCCAACGCGCCCAGCGCATCCGGGTCGGCGATGTCCACGACGGCACCGAATTCCGCGTACATGTCGACCATGTCGTCGATCGGCGGAAAACCGTGGCGACTCTCCGCGATCAACGGTCCGTAAAATGTGGCCATCGTCGACAACTTACGACGCAAGGAGTCAGGTCGCCGGCAGTCTCCCACCGTAGGCGCATTCGCAACTTCGAGCGCATACGCCGCGGTCTCACCGATCCCCTTGCCGCACGAGCCGTGTCGGTTACCGCCGCGAGCATCCTCACGAGCCCTGTTGGCGGCCACGTGAATCGGCGTCGTCAACAATGCGCGCGCGTCGATCCGTATCAAATCGAACGGATTTCGAACTCCGAGCGCTTCCAGAGCACGCGCCTCCCGGGCGAGCGCGATGGGCTCGACCAACACGAATCTCGAGAGAAACGTCGGGACGCCGGACAGCGTTCCCGAACCGAACTGCGAAAACGTGTGGTGGCGCTCGCCGACCGTCACGTTGTGCGCTGCCTGTGCCCCACCGTTGAACCGGACCACTGCGGCCACACCCAAATCGGCTTGGTCGGAGCAAAGCCAATCGACGGTTGCTCCCTTCCCCGCATCTCCGAACCCGAGGTCTACGACGACGATATCGCGGTCTTCGAACGGCTCCATCATGCTCTCCTTCTATGCGAAATCGACATCGTCCGTATCGGTTCCGAGATCGTGGGGCAACCCGGCCACCGTCGCGGTGCTGCGCCCTGGAATTAGAGCGAGAGCCTTGCCGACGGTCTCGGCTTCAGCTCTTGAACCGATGTCGCGGAGATCCGCCAGTCCGTCACGCAGGTCGATGCGGTCCTCGCCGATTCCGACCGTCAGCGCGATCAGTTCGCACACCGCAGCGGGGTCGTCGAGTTTGACGAAGCGTTCACCGAGCAACTTCTTCCAGTGATCCGCGATTTCCGGATCGTTGAAGTACGACGACTGATCTGGCAGAACGAAGTAGACATTCCATCTTTCTTCGAGTTCACGGTAGATCGACGAGACCGATACGTCCTGACGTACCTTGTCCCCGATCACCGAACGGATGTGACGAGCCGAGAGCCGCGGCTTGTTCAGCTCGTCGCCGATGATGAAGAGGTAGCCTTTCCTTCCGCGCTTCTCCCAGGCATCCGTACTGGTGTGGCGCGCCATGAAATATGCTGCCAATTCATAGCTTTCCGACTTCTGTCCGCCACCGTTGCCCTCGAGGAAGATCGTCCGAAGCTGCTCGTCCATCGCGTTACCCGACTCGAACTGACCGACTTGTAGTGGCACCTGATCGGAATCGGCGTCGCCGATACCACCGAACAGAATCTGCGGATCATCCGCGTATCCCTTGCGTTGCAGCAGCCCGTGCAGCTTTCCGAGCTTGTCCTGCATGATTCGCGGAACAGCGCCCATCGAGCCGGTGACATCGAAAAGCACTGCTATCGGGAGAGAATCGGGGTGCCCAGCCGAGTCTCGGCATTCACGCTTGTCGACGCCGAAGGGGTCGAGGGTCGGGTCCGCTTTCCAACTGCTTCGCGGACGCGACCGAAGCGAATCGGTGTAACCGAAATCGTCGACACCGCGTGCGGCACGAAAAGTCTTGCCCGCCAAATAGGTGTTGTCGTCCCAGTATCCGTAGCCCATGACAATCACTGTCCTTTCGTGGATGGAACTGCGAACGGACGAAATGTCCGCTGGCCATAGAGAAGATCGAGGAGTTCGTCGAACTCACCCAGTAGGTCGACCGCGTCGGGACGCAATCTCGGGTTGTCCTGCATGCAGCCGTCGGCAAACGCCTTCATCCGTTCGTGGGTCTGCTCGCCCAGCATTCGGAGCATCAAATGATGAGCCATGTAGACGTCCCAGGCCGGAGACGCTCCTTCGCCGAGTTCCGGTGGGTACGAATCACGATCGGAACCGATCGTCGCCACCGGGCGGCTGCCCGTATGGGTGGCAAAGGACCAGCCGACCAGCACCACCCCGTGCCGATCAGGCTCGATCAGCACGTTCTCCGCGGTAATCGCCGTGTGCACCCAACCAGTCGCATGCGCTGCTGCCAGAGCCCGAAGTAGCCGTCGGTGCATCCACGCCCAGTCCCGTGGATCGAGGCCACCTGGATACGCCTCACGGACGTCGGCGAGACTCACAAAACCTTCGGTCAGATCGTCCAACACATCGATCTGACGTCTCGTGCCGCTGCCCACATGGGTGATTTGATCGATCAATCGCGGGAAGTACGAGACTGCCCAACCGGCTTCGCACGAATTCTCGATGTCCGTCAACACATTCCGTTCGGCCTCGATCATCGAGTTCGCCCGAGGGTCTCGCGGAATCTTCAGTACGACACCGGCATCGGACCGGTACAGGTTAGCGACCGAGCCGCGCGCTACCAGTCCACCCAACGTGTACTCGCCCCGCTCGCCGACATAAACGGGCCGAGAATCTGCCGGCTCGAACTCCGCTGTCCAACTGCGGTATAGCTCGTTCAACCGAGATGTTGCGGCCGAGTATCGCACCCGATCTTCGGGCTTCGCCCGGTCCGGATGAATGGCGGAGGCGAGCCGATGAAAACGACGCTTCGCAGCGCGACGGGTGTCGAGATCGCTGGAGTCTCCCCCGAACACATCGGCCGAAACTCGTGCTGCCTCGACGATTTCAAGTGCCGTGCTGATCGTTTTCATGGTTTTAGTCTATCCGACTAAAACGGAGACGGCAAGAATGCGTATTTCATCCGAGTACATGCGCATCACATCAGGACACGGCAATCACCTGGCGGTACCGAGGGCTGAAACAGCTTTGCGTAGCTCGATCACTGCCGGACTGCTGTCGCCCTCGCGGGTACACAGATCGATCGAACACTGCTCGATGTCGGAAATGCGCACGAAACTGATATCCGAGCGGGTGTAGTACTCGGCAATGGTTGCTGCCGTTATCACCACCGCCCGACCGTTGGCGACAACCTCGAGCGCTTCGTCCATCGTGCGGACAGAGGGACCGTACCGGACGGGTACACCACTCGGGCGCGGGTCCACCGACCACCATTTCACCCATTCGGGTGGTGCGCCGTCACTCGAAACCTGCACAGTCCCATCTATTTCAGAAATCTCGATGCTCGCGCGACCCGCCAGTCGGTGCCCTCGAGGCAGAGCCAACACCCGCGGTTCGACGCCTATCCGTTCGAGCACCACACCGTCGAGCACCGGCAGTGGCGGTCGCACGAAGGCCGCGTCGACGGTCGCGCTCGCCACCGCGGAAACCTGTTGGGACCAGTCCAATTGGACCAGCTCCACCTCCGCATGCAACGAATCGATCACCGCACGTCCCAAACTTCCGGCCGCCCCGTTGATGAATCCGATCCGCAACCGCCTGGCCCGCCGACGCTCGAGTGCGTCGAGCCCGTTCATCGCGCGAACGGCGAACTCGAGAGCGGGCCGCGCATCCGCGACGAACACCTCACCCGCGGCGGTGAGCACCACCGGGTGCGAACTGCGATCAACCAACTCGACACCCACCTGTTCCTCGAGTCGACGAATCTGCTGACTGAGAGCAGGCGCCGTGACGAACAACCGGTCTGCCGCTCGACCGAAGTGCCCTTCCGCCACGACGACGAGCAACGAGGACACCAACCGCAGATTCAGATCTTCACCTCTTCTCGCCTTTTTCATTACCGTCCATTCGGTTGTCTTAGGCCGCTGTTCGCCAGCAAAGTGATGACCATCACGGTATCTGAACAGCGGAGTTAAGCAAACCGGCAATTGTCGAACGAAGTTCTACATGTACAGCGAATGCCACGTCAGGTCACAGTTGTCGCAGATCCGGACAGCCCGCCGAATCCGCGAAACCAGGAGATGTGATGAGCAAGTACGAGCACGAATTCGTCCACATGATGGATGGCGTCGAAAAGCAATTGGAAACCATCGACAATCCGCGGCACCAGAAGATCCTCCGAAACTACCGGCGCCACGCATTGCTCGAGGTCTCCGGTCGTTACAAGGAAATCCTCTCGCCCGACATGACCGTCGAAGACCCCGTCTACCGGTTGTTCGAAGACGGGCAGTCGATTGTTCTGGACGGCATGGACGCCGTCACCAACTTCTACCAGTCACTCGCCGAGACGGACACCCTTGTCATGTGGACCGGACAGTCCGACTTCGCGGTCTCCGACAGCGGATTCTCGGGTGAGACTCTCTTCAGTCAATTCGTCCCAGGATCGATTCTGGGAGACGGGGTGTTCGGCGCGGTGCACGAATCGGGTGGATCCACCCCCGCAGCCCCCGAACAGTCGTCGGACATCGACCCCGACGGTTGGTATCTCGTGCGTCGGACCTTGGCATTTGTCTGGCCGTACGACGAGCAGGGGCGACTCATCGGTGAGCATGTCTACGAAGATTCTGCTTCGAAAGTCGTGACCAAGGTGGACCCGAGCGAGGTCATCACTGCGGCGCGCGCAGCCGAACTGCTTGCCCCACTGCTCGAAACGCACCTGCCGTGAGCGCGCCCGTAGCCATTGTCACCGGCGCAGCTGCCGGGTTGGGCGCCGCTATTGCCGAGCGCCTTGCGGAGGACTTCGGCACCCTGCTTCTCCTCGACATCGAAGAGGCCGCACTCGCCGACACCGCAGCACGCCTGGAAAGCCTTGGCGTAGCAGTCCACACGGCACGATGCGATGTTCGACGTGAAGGTGACGTCAAGAACGCCTTCGACGTGGCTGCATCGGCCGGAAGCCCGACTGCACTCGTCAACGGCGCCGGAATCGGCGTCTTCACTCCGTTCCTCGAGATCACCGAAGACCAGTGGGACAACACCTTTGCGGTGAACACCAAGGGCAGCTTCCTGATGTGCCGCGAATTCGTGAGCAGAACCGAGGGTCCGGCAGCGATCGTCAACATCGCGTCGATCGGTGCCCGCTTGGGCGGTGACATGCTCGCGCACTACGGACCATCGAAGGCCGCCGTGATCGAGATGAGTCACAGCGTCGCCCGAATCGGTGCGACTCGAGGACTTCGCTCGAATACGGTCATGCCCGGCCTGATCCTCACCGACATGTGGCTTCGAACCATCAAGGAACTGCGTCGACGCGATCCCTCGCTCACAGATGTTTCCGATGCTGACGTCTTCGATTCTTTTGTCGCACAGATGGTTCCGATGGGTCGAGCTCAGACGCCCGGAGACATCGCCGAGATGGTCGCCTTCTTGCTCAGTGACAAGGCTCGCAACGTCACCGGCCAGACGATTGCCGTCGACGGCGGCGCCGTGATGACCTGATCGGGTCGATGGCGGTCAGCCCCAGCGCGACTGGCCGCCGTCGAGCGGGATCGTGGCACCCGTGAGGTACCCGGCGTCTTCGCTGACGAGGAAGACGACGGCACGACCGATGTCGGTCTCGGGGTCTCCGACGCGTCCCAGCGGAATACCTGCGACAAATGCCGCTGCCTCTTCGGGATTCTTTTCCATCCACCACTGCAACGCGGGAGTCTTGGCGTGCGGGGCAACATTGAGAACGCGAATGTTGTCCTTGCCCCATTCGCAGGCGGCAGCGCGGGTCAACGAGCGCATGCCTTCTTTGATGGAACCGTAAGCGCCGTAGTTACTGGCATCCCAGCGCACCGCCGCCGAGGTGACCATGTTGATGATGACGCCACCGCCACGACTGTTCAGGTGGGGGTACGACGCCTGCATCATGCGCAGGGTGGCGAGCGGCCCCGTCGCGAAGGAACGCTCGAAGTCTTCGTCGAGCACGCTCGAGAGTGGGCCGGGCTTGCAGTCGTTGGCGTTGTTGACCAGGATGTCGATTCCGCCGAACAGTTCGACGGTACGGTCCACGGCGTCGGTGATGTCGTCCTTCTTGCTGACGTCGCAGACCACCGCCTCACCGCGCGCACCGATGTCAGCCAGTAGTCCGCACGTGGTGTGCAACTTGGATTCGGTGCGGCCGGCAACGGCGATCACGGCGCCCTCTTTGGCCAAGGCCAGGGCAATCCCCTGCCCGATTCCCTGACCCGCACCGGTGATGAGTGCGACTTTGCCTTCGAGCTTGCCCATGTGACCACTCCAATGTCCGTCGACGCAGAGGTCCCTTTTGCGGGAGGGACCGGTCGATTCTGGTGACTGCCGCTGTTTGTCGTCTACACTCGACCTACAAAACAACCAAGCACTTGCTTGACCCTAAGGTGTGCGACCACGTCGCGTCAATCACATTGGGCGGCAATTCAGCTCGGCACCGCACCAGGAAGGCTCCACCGTGACACAGCCCAACCCCGTCGATTTCAGCGGACGCTCGGTGATCGTCACCGGCGGCACCAAAGGCATCGGCTACGTCATCGCCGAAACCTTCCTCGCCGCGGGTGCGAACGTGCTGGTCTGTGGCCGTAACGAGCCCGAAAACCTACCCACCGCCGACGGTCGTAGCGCAGCCTTTCGCGCCACGGACGTCCGCGATCCCGCCGACGCCGCAGCCCTCGTCCAGGATGCCGTCGAGCGCTTCGGCCGTCTGGACGTCCTGGTCAACAACGCCGGCGGCTCCCCCGACGCCGACGCTGCGACGGTGTCACCCCGCTTCGTCGAGAAGATCGTGGCCCTGAACCTGTTGGCACCCTTCAACGTTGCCCAGGCCGCAAATGCAGTGATGCAGACTCAGGACGACGGCGGTGCCATCATCAACATCGGCAGTGTCTCGGCAATCGACCCGCAGCCCGGAACCGCGGCGTACAGCGCAGCCAAGGCAGGCCTCCTCGTTCTGACCAAGGCATTGGCCCTCGAATGGGCGCCGAAGGTCCGGATCAACCACATCACCACCGGCCTGATCCGTACCGAGGCTGCCGCCGAGGTCTACGGCGCCGACGGCGGCGCTGCGGTCACCAGGACCATTCCGATGGAGCGCATGGCCGTGCCGGCCGATATCGCCAACTCCTGCCTGTTCCTGGCGAGCCCGCTCTCCTCGTACGTGAACGGCGCCGACATCGCCGTTCACGGCGGCGGTGAGTACCCGGCTCGCTACATGGCGACCCACCAGGATTGAAACAAATACGAAGCAGCCCCTGAGCGGATTCGCTCGGGGGCTGCTTCTTCGTGTGAACAACTGCGGGGCGCGACGAGGGGTCAAGCACCCCGCAGTTGAGTCTGGAGGGACTAGCGAGCGGAGAAGCTCACTCGTGCACCGGAAATCGCTACCTGATCACCCTTGGTGACCTGGAAGGCCAGGTCGTCGGGAGTTCCCCACGCAACGATGGACGGCGCTTCACCCGGATGGATTGCCGCAGCGAATCGACCCTCGAGACTCACGAGGTCCGCCGGATGCACTCCGGCGACCCGGGCAAGCTCGAGCGTGCTCGCGGCCAACGTGCACAGGCCGTGCATGATCGGACGCGGCTGGTTGATCCGCGCCGCAGCCTCGGGATCGATGTGGATGTGGTGCTTGTCGCCCAGGAGCCGGTACATCGCCGTCTGGTTCTCCGCTGTGGTCAACACACCGGTCAACGAAGGCTCGCCGGTCGGCTCCGCCGGACGTGAGGGTCCACGTTCTCCGCCGAATCCACCGGCACCGGGGGCAAAAAGTGACCAGGTCGCGACGAAGTATTCGCACTCCACCTTCACTTCGAACACGGCCGCTGCGCCCTTGTCCCACACCTCGCCGACCGAAGCCTTCAAGGTCACGTCACCGCTACGCGGAAGCGGAGCAAGCACTTTCAGCTCTTGCGAGCCGTGCAGTGCCGTCGAGGTGTCGAAGGCGCCCGCCGAACCCAGAGCGTCGGGAGCCCACTGCGCCAGCGTCAGAGCAAAGGTCGGCAGGACCCGAAGCTGATCCTCGAAGACGAGGTCCAGCTCGGTCGCCTTGGCGCCCACGGCAAGTGCGTACAGGATCGCGTCGCGCTCGGTGTACGACACGGTGCGGGTCCCGAGATCGGCTCCACGCCAATCGCCGGCGGTCTTCGCAGCTTCCGAAGTTGTCACTGTCTTTTCCTCTCTCAAACAGCGCCGAGAACGAGACCGCTGGTGGGTACTGCTGTTCCGGCTGTGACCAATACGTTTTCGACGCCCTCGGGCTGGTTGGTCGACGTGCCTCGCACGAGTCGCACACCTTCGGCAATTCCGTTGACACCGTGCAGGTACGCCTCGCCGACCTGACCACCGTGAGTGTTGGACGGCAGGCGTCCACCGATCTCGAGGTTGCCTTCGCGAATGAAGTCCTTGGCTTCGCCTGGCTTGCAGAAGCCCAGTTCTTCGAGCTGCGGAAGCACCAACGGGGTGAAGTGGTCGTACAGAATCGCGGCGTTGATGTCATCAGGGGTCAGGCCGCTCTGGCCGTACAACTGACGAGCAACCAGGCCCATCTCCGGGATACCCGAGATGTCAGGACGGTAGTAGCTGGTCATCATGTGCTGATCCTTGCTACTGCCCTGAGCGGCTCCCTTGATGACGACGGGCTTGTTGGCCAGATCCTTTGCGCGCTCGGCAGAGACGATGACCAATGCCTGGCCGCCGTCGGTTTCCTGGCAGCAGTCGAGCAGGTGCAGAGGCTCGGCGATCCAGCGCGAGTTCTGATGGTCCTCGAGTGTGATCGGACGCTCGTAGAACCAGGCAGCCGGGTTGTTGGCGGCATGCTTGCGCGCCACCACTGCAACTCGTCCGAAGTCCTCACTCGTCGCACCGTACTGGTGCATGTAGCGGCGGGCGAACATGGCGACCCACTGAGCGGGAGTCGACAATCCCTGCGGAGTCATCCACGCATATGCCGCGCGATCCGCGGTGCTGTCCATGGGTCGATCGTGCTGCCCAAGGCCGTAGCGCACACCGGAGCGCTCGTTGAAGGCGCGGTAACAAACCACGACGTCGGCAACACCCGTCGCAACTGCCATGGCCGCCTGCTGCACGGTGGCACACGCGGCGCCGCCGCCGTAGTGAATGCGCGAGAAGAACTTCAGCTCGCCGAGGCCACAGTTGCGAGCCACAATGGCTTCGCCGTTCGTCTCCGACGTGTAGGTGGACAGACCGTCGACCTCGGACGGGTCGATACCGGCGTCAGCGAGTGCCGCGACGATGGCCTCACACGCCAACTGCAGTTCGGTGCGGCCGGAGTTCTTGGAGAACTCGGTGGATCCGATGCCGACGATGGCGGCGGTTCCCGAGAGTGGGCTGATCGCCATCAGGGCCTCTCCTCTTCCTTGAAAGCGACTGCGACGGTGCCGGATGCATGATTGCCGAGGCTGTTTGCACCCTGCACCTTGACCACGACCACTCCATCTTCCTTGGACACGACCTCACCGGTCATCGTCATGGTGTCACCCGGGTAGTTGGGCGCCCCGAGACGAATGGCGATGCGGCGCAAGGTCGATGCAGATCCGGCCCAGTCCGTGACGTATCGACCGACAAGACCGTTGCTCGTGAGGATGTTCATGAAGACATCCTTGGATCCGCGCTCTTGGGCCAGGCTCGGATCGTGGTGCACGTCCTGAAAATCGCGAGTGGCGATTGCCGTGGCGACGATCAACGTGCGGGTCAGCGGGATCGCCAACTCGGGCAATGCCTCTCCGACAACGACGTCTGCGTAGCTACGACCGGCAAGAACGGTCATGCGAGCACCTCCACACCGGATGCGAGCTGCGCACCCAGACGCGCGAGATCGGAGCTGGAGCCGCCGAGGGTGGCAGCAATCTGCTTGCCCCACAAGAGGTGACGGTGAACCGGGTAGTCGGTGTCGACGCCCATGCCGCCGTGAACATGCGTGGTGCGATGCACGACGCGCTGTCCGCCGTCGGTAGCCCACCACTTGGCGACCAGTACCGAGGTGCCGAGATCCAGTCCCTCGGAGATGCGCCAGGCGGCCTGCCACAGTGTCACGCGCATCGCTTCGAGATCGATGTAGCAGTCAGCGAGTTGATGATTGACGGCCTGGAAGGTCGCCAGCGGACGGCCGAACTGCTTGCGGCCGTTCAGGTACGTGACGGCCTGCGCGACTGCACCCGACCCGACGCCCCATTGGATTGCGGCCAATGCCAGCTGAACGCGGTCGATCAGCCACGGAACCGTGGTGCCGTCAGCCGCACCGATCAGCTGCGCGGGGGCACCGGCAAAGGTGACGTTGGCACAGATCTCCCAACTGGTGGACTGCGTCTGTTCGAGCGTCACTCCCTCGGCACTCAGGTCGACCAGCAGCAGTGCCGTACCAGTGGAAGCGGTTGCCGAAACGAGAGCAAGGTTCGCGACGTGAGTCATCGGCACTACTGCCTTCTCACCCGTCAGAGTCCAGTTGCCGTCGGCGTCCTGCTCAGCCGTGGTCAGTGGGTCGCCGCCAGTGTACGGACCGAACTCTTCGAGACCGACGGTCAGGAATCGACTGCCGTCGGCGACTCCCGGAAGGAGTTCGGCGCGAAGGGAATCAGAGCCGAATTCGTTGACTGCCAATGCTGCAAGGGTCGTTTCCCAGATCGGCACGGCCGCAACGTGACGTCCCTGCTGTTCGAGCAGTGCGTACAGCTCGGACAAGCCGAGGCCACCGCCGCCGAACTCCTCCGGCAGGGCGATACCGAGCAACCCGGTGCTCGCGAGCTCACGCCACAGTTCACGGTCGACGCGCTCAGCGGAGAGTTCGATCTCCTTGGTGCGCTCGATCGTTGCCTTGCTGGTGAAGACCTCGTCGGCCAGTGCGCGAATTGCTTCCTGCTCTTCGCTGAAATTGAAGTCCATCAGTGCTCCTCGCGTACGGCCGGCCGGAACGCGGGAAGCGTCAGATCCGGGTCGGCGTCGATCCAGTCAAGTTCCACGGGCATGTCGACCACGACATCTTCGGGCGCGATACCCACCATGTTGGCGATCAATCGGGTTCCCTCTTCGAGTTCGATTACCGCAACGATGAGCGGGTAGTCGAACGCGTCGATCTTGGGGTGATGATTGACCACGAAGCTGTACACCGTGCCACGCCCCGACGCGTCGATCGTGTCCCACTCGAGTGACTGGCACTCCCCGCACATCGGGCCGGTGGGATGACGCAACGTCTTGCAGGACGTGCAGCGCTGGATCACCAGACGGTGCTCTTTGGCCGCTTCGAACCAGAAAGCGTTGTCCGCGTTGAGAGCCGGACGCGGACGCAGTGCACGAGGAGCTTCGGGCGCAGCAGATTCCTGAGGTTTGAACCGCAGCGTCCGCCACCGCTGGGTGCCGACAACCTGATCGTCACCGTTGCGGTAGGTCTTGAGCGGCGTGACGAAGTGTCCGACACCGAGGCCGGTCTTCTTCTCCGGCGAAATCGACTCGATGACCTCGGTGTAGTTAACGCGATCGCCTGGGCGCAGTTCGGCGAAGAACTCCTGATCGGAATCGGTGGCCACGACAGAGCTGTAGCCGGCTGCGTCGAGGGTGGCGATCAGATCGGTCCATACCTGCGACGGGTCGTTGCCCGCCATCTTGTCGGTAAAGGTCCGCATGATCCAGACCTGAAGCATCTGAGCGGGAGCGACGACGCCGTCACGGCCGGTGGCGCGGGCAGCTTCGTCGTCGAGGTAGACGGGGTTGGTATCGCCCATGGTCTCGGCCCAATGCCGGATCATGGGGATGTTGACCTCGTCTGGCCCCCAGGTGGTGGGAACAAGCGTCTGGCCGACAAAAGCGTCGAGTTGCGCCGAAATGTCGCTCACTTGACCCTCTTTTCGCGAACGAGTCCCAAGCCGATGGTGCCGACCATGTCACGCAGAACTTCGTTGACGCCGCCGCCGAAGGTGTTCACGACACCCTGACGCGAGATCTGCTCGATCTGACCGGCAAGCAGAGCGCCCGGAGACTCGGGGCGGATGCGACCGGCGGAGCCGAGAATTCCGAGCAGGGTGCGGTAGACGTCGACGTGAGTCTCGGTCCCGTACGTCTTGGTGGCACCGGCGTCGGCTCCGGAGAGCGTGTCCTGTGCGACGGCTGCCGTCATCTTCCAGTTCAGCAGTCGCATGGCCTCGAGCTTGGCGT
>NZ_LVCT01000674.1:0-5005 GCF_001647205.1 Rhodococcus sp. EPR-134 | reverse complement strand
GACCACCGATGGCCGCCAGGCCGATTCGCTCGTGGTTGAGCTGAGCCGTGATGAGCTGCCAGCCACCGTTGACCTCGCCGACAACGTCCTTCGACGGAACGCGAATGCCGGAGTAGTACGTGGACGTCACCATCAAGCCGCCGACGGTGTTGATCGGTGACCACTCGAAGCCTGCGTCCTCGGTGGGGACGATCAGGATCGAGATTCCCTTGTGCTTGGGGGCATCCGCGTCGGTGCGGCAGGCCAGCCACACGTAGTCGGCAGTGTTGGCGCCACTGGTGAAGATCTTGTTGCCGTCGACGATCCACTCGTCACCGTCGAGAACCGCACGAGTCTTGAGTGACGCGAGGTCGGTGCCGGCCTCGGGCTCGGTGTACCCGATTGCGAAGACGATGTCGCCGGCCAGGATGCCGGGCAGGAAACGTTCCTTCTGTTCTTCGGTGCCGTACTTCATCAACGTCGGTCCGACGGTATTGACCGTCACGAAGGGGAACGGCAGACCTGCGCGCTGAACCTCGTCGAAGAACACGAACTGCTCTTCGATGGAGCGTCCCTGTCCACCGAATTCCTTGGGCCAGCCGATACCGAGCCAACCGTCCTTGCCCAGCAACTTCACGATCTCGCGGAAGTACTCGCCACCCACACCTTGCTCGCCGGCCGCGCGACGCTTCTCTTCCGGCAGCAGCGCCGCGAAGTACGCGCGCAACTCCTTGCGGAGCTCCTGCTGCTCGGGCGATTCCCTCAGATCCATCGCTGTTTCTCCTATGGCATTCATGGCTGGCAACTCTTGGCCTGGACGCTAACCAGATGCCCAGGTGGGCGCTGTGAGTGTCTCGATGAGCGGGAAGCCGAAACATGAGCGGCGTCACATAGGGTGAGATATGCGCATGGACTCCTCGGATCGCGTCGCTCTCACCGACTTGGCCGCCAGGTACGCACAGGCCGTCGACCGCCGAAACACCACTGCACTTGCGGCTCTCTTCACTGACGACGTGGCATTCGTCTTGCCGCCGGCACTGAACGGAACGGGTGCGCCGACGGAGATACGTGGGAATTCCGTCGTCAGCAGTTAGGTGGTCGATGCCGTCTCACATCTGCACTCGACCCGGCACATCGTCGAGCAGCAGATCCTCGACCTCGACGGCCCCACCACTGCGCACGGTGAGGCCTACTGCTCCGCCCACCACATCTATCCGCGGGGCGAGGGCCACCGGGACAACCGGATCGAGATTCGTTACCAGGACAGCTTCGAAAAGATCGACGGCACCTGGCTGTTCTCGCGTCGCGAACTGGTAGTCGATTTTGCCGAGGACGTTCCGGTCATCCTGCTCGGACAATAGGTACATGAAAAAATCGCGGTGATTCTGTATCTCCTCACGGGAGGTTTACCGGGCTAGCGTTCAGCAACTGTCACGCCATCTCGGCGTGCGTTCGGCTATGTCTTGGAGATTCACATGTCACGCTCGCGCACCAGAAGATTCCTCGCTGCCTTCGCAGTGGCCGCCGTCGCAGTCGGAACCGTAGCCGCGTGCTCGAGCGACAACTCCTCCGACGAGAACGCACCTCTTCGCATCGTCGCTTCTTCGGTTCCGCACGCCGAGATCCTGAAGTTCGTCGAAGAAAAGGGCCTGCTCGGTGACACCAAGATCGAGGTCAGCGAGATCACCGGCGATCTCGACGCCAACGAGGTGCTCGAAGCCGGAGACACCGACGCCAACTTCTTCCAGCACGTGCCGTACCAGGAATCGTGGTCGAAGGAAAAGGGTGTCGACGACCTGGTAGCCGTGGCGAAAGTCCACGTCGAGCCGCTCGGTGCATATTCCAAGAAGGTCACCAACGTGGCCGACCTGCGCCAGGGCGCAACGGTCGCTTTGTCCAACAACGTGACGAACTTCGCCCGTGGGCTGTACCTGCTGCAGCAGGCCGGTTTGATCAAGCTCGATCAGCAGTTGGGCGCCCCCGGCACCGACATCACGCAGATCAGCGAGAAGAACATCATCGACAACCCCAAGGGACTCACGTTCACCCAGGTCGATCCCCCGCAGTTGCCGCGCACGCTCGACGACGGAAATGTCGATCTCGCAATCATCAACGGCAACTACGCAATCGAAGGTGGCCTCAACCCGGCCAAGGACGCCCTGGTGCTCGAGAAGGCCGAGGGCAACCCGTACGCCAATGTCCTGACCGTACGCACCTCGTTCGAAAACGATGCGCGAGTACAGAAGTTGGCCGAGGCATTGACGTCCGCCGACGTCGCGACGTTCATCGAGCAGACCTATCAGGGCTCGGTCATTCCGGCCAGCGCTACCTGATCGAGACCCGTCATGGTCTTCTCGATCGAATCGGTCTCCAAGGAATACCGCAGCGGCACACAAGTTCTGCATGCACTCGATTCCGTATCCCTGAAAATCGAAGACGGCGAAATCTTCGGCATCATCGGCAAGAGCGGCGCCGGCAAGTCGACTTTGCTGCGCTGCCTCAACCTGCTCGAACGCCCGACCAGTGGCCGGATTCTGTTGGGCGACACCGATCTGACCGCGTTGAGCCCAGCGCAACTGCGCGACACACGCAAGCGGATCGGTGTCGTGTTCCAGCATTTCAACCTGCTGCATTCCCGTTCGGTCGCCGCCAACATCGCCTTCCCTCTCGAAGTGGCGGGATACTCGCGGGCAGATCGACGTGCCCGCGTCGACGAGCTGATCGAGTTGGTGGGCTTGGAAGACCGACGTGACGCCTTCCCCTCGCAACTGTCCGGCGGCCAGAAACAACGCGTCGGCATCGCGAGAGCCTTGGCGGCTTCACCCGACGTCCTCCTGTGCGACGAGGCCACCAGCGCCCTCGACTCGGACACAACCGATTCGATCCTCGACCTGCTCGCCGATCTCAATCGACGACTCGGTGTGACCATTGTTCTGATCACCCACGAGCTCAACGTGGTTCGACGGATCTGCCATCGCGCTGCGCTGATCGATCAGGGCCGCATCGTCGACGAGGGAACGCTCACCGAACTGGTCGCAGACCCGGACTCACCCCTCGGAGAGGCGCTACTGCCGACCGGAACGGTACGAACGTCCACGACCGGAATTCCGGCGCTCCTCACCTTTGTCGATTCACTGTCCACCTCACCCGTGATTTCCCAACTCTCACGAGATCTCGACGTCGACGTCACCGTGATCTCCGGCGGTATCGAGGACATCGGATCCCATCAGGTCGGTCGCCTTCGCGTGGAGTTCGCCTCGCACACGGGACTCGTCAGCAACGAAGAGACAAGAAAGTCTGTCGAAGAACATCTTTCGCAGCGCGGAGTGAAGGTGACGTTCTCATGAACAAGACGTCCTGGCAGGATTCCCTGGGCGAAGCATGGGAAGCCCTACTCGACACGCTCTACATGGTCGGTGTCTCGTTCGTGCTCACCGTGATCATCGGTATCGCTCTCGGTGTTCTGTTGCACGCGAGCGCGCCCGACGGAATCCGTCCCAACCGCGTCCTCAATTCGGTTCTGGGCACCGTGGTGAACATCGGCCGTTCGCTGCCGTTCGTCATCTTGTTGGTGCTCCTCATCCCGGCAACGAGGGCGATCGTCGGAACAGCGCTCGGCGCCACGGCAGCGATCGTCCCGCTGACCATCGGTTCGGTGCCCTTCTTTGCGCGCGTCGTCGAGAACGCCTTGCGTGAAGTCGATTCCGGACGCGTCGAGGCAGCGCGGTCCATGGGCGCCACCGACAAAGACATCATCACCAAGGTGCTACTGCCCGAATCCGTTCCGGGATTGGTAGCAGGAGCAACCCTGACGGCGGTGATGCTGATCGGCTTCTCGGCCATGGCAGGTGCCATCGGCGCCGGTGGACTCGGCGACTTCGCAATCAAGTACGGCTACCAACGATTCAACACACCGGTGCTGTTCGTCGCAGTCGTGATCTTGATCGTGCTGGTGCAGGCAATCCAGTCGACCGGCGATCTCGTGGTTCGTTCAATGGCGCACAAGCGGTAACTGATCAGCTCGAGACCATCGCGATCGCTGTTCGCAGTCCGCGCCGCTTACCCGTCTGCGGATCGACGCCGAACACTTCCTTGATTCCGCCTCGGATGCGGAACTTCAACTCCGAGTGCGTCTCCGGAGCGTCGTCCTGGGAAGCCGAGAGAAACCTGTTGGGCAGCGACAACTTCCAGATGGTGCGCAGAGTCAATCCGTACTGCTTCCACAGCGGCCCGGTCGTGTACGGGAGGTCGTACTTGTCACACAGGTCGCGCAACGGCACCGCGATTTCCGAGTACCGATTGCTCGGCAGATCCGGGAAGCAGTGATGCTCGATCTGGTAGCAGAGGTTGCCGCTCATGAAGGCCATGACGGGACCGGCATGAAAGTTGGCAGAGCCCAGCATCTGTCGTAGGTACCACTGAGCGCGCGATTCGTTCTCGAATTCCTCGAGCGTGAACTTCTCGGCACCGTCGGGAAAGTGCCCGCAGAAGATGACGGCGTAACTCCAGTAGTTTCGGATGAGGTTCGCAACGACGTTCGCCGTCAACGTGGTCTTCCACGCGGGGCCGGTCAGGGCGGGGAACAGGATGTAATCCTTCGCCACCTGACGCGCGATCTTCTTACCGACGTCCTTGGCCATGTCCGATTTCTCGGACCACTTCACCTCACCCTTGCGGAGTTTGTCCGTTTCGAGGTGATGCAGTGCCACTCCCCACTCGAAGAGGGTCGCGAGCACGAAATTCGTGATCGGTTGAAAGAGATAGTCGGCGTGCCACTTTTGATCGCGCGT
The DNA here is from genome assembly GCF_001647205.1 of Rhodococcus sp. EPR-134. NCBI lineage: Bacteria > Bacillati > Actinomycetota > Actinomycetes > Mycobacteriales > Nocardiaceae > Rhodococcus > Rhodococcus sp. EPR-134. The sequence goes on along the minus strand of NZ_LVCT01000674.1, from coordinate 236 downwards.
GACGCGCATGATTCCGTAGCCCACGTCGTTGTCCAGTCCGACGATGTTGGTGAACTTGTGATGGGTGAAGTTGTGCGAGTGCTTCCATCCCGAGGACGGGCAGGTGTTGTCCCACTCCCAGTTGCTCGAGTGAATCTCGGGATCGTTCATCCAGTCCCACTGGCCGTGGATGATGTTGTGGCCGAGTTCCATGTTCTCGATGATCTTGCCGACCCCCAGGAGCGCAGTCCCCAGAA
>NZ_LVCT01000673.1:0-4044 GCF_001647205.1 Rhodococcus sp. EPR-134 | reverse complement strand
GCGTCGTGCGCGCCGCGCTTCTCCTCGATGTCGAGCCGAATGGCATCCAGCTCGCGCCCGAGTGCCTCGACGTCTTCCTCGGTGAGATGGGCATATTCCTTGATGTCGGTGATCGCCACAGTGTTTCTCCGTATCGGTTTTCTCCGTGCCGCAGGACTGGTCCGTCGGGCGGTACCCCTGGGAGCCGGTGCGGAAACGTCAGCCCCGATATTCATGTGCGTCTTCGTGCAATCTATGCCAGAGTCGATACACGTGAGCCCCGAAAACAAGATCACCATCCGCACCGCGACCGAGAGTGACTGGCCGGCTCTCCAACTACTCGACTCGGTGGGGTTCGGTTTTCACCCGTCTCCCGCGGTCAGCGAACTGACGAAGGCGCTCTACAAGCCCGAGGACATCATCCTTGCCGTCGACGGTGACCTACCCGTCGGCGTGGCCATCGAAATCGACATGGAATTCACCGTGCCCGGCGGACGCCAACTCCCCACGCGCGGAATCACCTGGGTATCCGTCGCCCCGACTCACCGTCGTCGTGGCGTCCTACGCTCGATGTTCACTGCGCTTCATGCCCACATCGAGTCGACCGGAGCACCGCTTGCCGCCCTGACGGCCAGCGAGGCCGGCATCTACAACCGCTTCGGATACGGCCCGGCCACCTTCAGCGAAGGCATCACCCTCGATCGCCGCTTCGCACGATTCCGCCCCGAGGTGCCCAACAATGGTGGCGTGTCCATCGTCGACATCAAAGCTGCCTCGACGCTTCTTCCCGAGCTCTACGACCGCTGGCGGCTGCAGACACCCGGCGCTCAGGTCCGTCCGCAACCGCTCTGGGACCATATGTTCGCCGACCCGTCCGAGGATCGTGACGGCGCCTCCGGACTGTTCTTTCTGACACACGCGGACGGATACATCGCTTACCGGCACACGAGCGAGGGCCGCGACAGCATCGCCCGGATCGACGAGTTCGTGACGATCACCGAAGATGCGCACGCGGCGCTGTGGCGCACGATCTGCGGCCTCGACCTCGTCACCCGGATCGAGACACGCCAGCATCCTGCCGATCCACTCCGGCTGATGCTCACGGACTACCGCCTTGCCCGGACGACGACGCGCTCCGATCGACTGTGGCTGCGCATCATGGACGTTCCCGCGGCTCTCGAGGCTCGTGAATATGCTGCTGACCTGGACACAGTCATCAAGGTCGAAGATCCGTTCCTGAAGGCCGGCGGAACCTTCGCACTTCAGGTCAAGGACGGCAAGGCCACCTGTACGGCCACTGACGCGGTGCCTGCGATCACGATGCCCTCTGATGTCCTGAGCAGCTTGTACCTGGGCGAGCACCAGGCCAAGACCTTCGCGGCGGCGCACCGACTCCACGCGTCCGATCCGCAGGAGATCCTGAATTTCGACTTCGCTTTCAACGCGCAGAAGCCCGCAATTCTCGGGTACGGATTCTGATGATCTTGCCGACACGGGCATCGACGATTTGTGCCCTCGGTCGTATTCAGGGTTAGCCTCGAACAATGGCGTTTGTCGAAAAGATGGTCAATAGGCTTCCTGAGCGGGTTCTCGTGCGCGTCCTGCCGCACGCAGAAATGCTCAAGTTCCTGGTGGTCGGCGGCATCGCCTTCATCGTCACCACGGTGCTGTTCTTCGGCATCAAGTGGACGGTTCTGCCTCAGCACCCGGTGACGGCCAACATCCTTGCGGTCCTGATCGCGACGGTTCTGTCCTACGTCCTCAACCGCGAATGGTCGTTTGCGCAGCGCGGTGGTCGACAGCGCCATCACGAGGCCGCTCTGTTCTTCATCGTCGCGGGTATCGGTTTGGCCATCAACCAGGTACCACTCTGGACCTCCCGGTACGTGTTCCATCTGCGTCAACCCGAGGTGTCGGTGTTGATGGAAAACTTCGCGGACTTCATCAGCGGATCGATCATCGGGACCCTGCTGGCGACGGCCTTCCGCTGGTGGGCCATGCGTCGGTACGTCTTCCCCGAAGAAGCCACCGACAGCCAGGTCGTTCTCGACATCGAAGCGACTCCCGGCACCAAGACGCCGACAACCGACGCCACCGCCCTCGACTGACTCCCGGATCGACGCACCCGATCGCTCGCGCTTCGATCAGAGTTCGTCGATTGCGATCAACCCGTCCTGCAGCGCCCGCGCAAGCAGTGCCATCTTTGTCGGCGCGATGCTCCTGAACGGGCTGGCCCATCCCTGATCATCATCGGCGACAAGCACTCCAGCCTGCAGTTTTCCCGCTCTGCACAACACGGTCACGACACAGTGATCACTGGTGCGTAGCCTCCGATTTCCAATTGGATTCGGAGGACCCATGGCTACTTGCAAAACTCGAGTTCTTGCGCTGTCGGCGGCAGGACTCATGCTCGTACTCGGCGCATGCAGCAAGGCCGAGTCGGCGAAAACGCCGACCGACCTCGACGTGACATCAGCGTCCGCCGGACACTACTCACTGGTCTGGGAACACGGCGGCTCGGAAAAGGTGCGTGTATTCGCCGCCACCGACCCGAAAAACCCAGCCGCAGAAGGAAAGGAAATTGGCACGGTCGACGGCTTCTCCACTGAGGTCGACGGCCTCGACCCACTGTCACGCTGGTACTTCGAGGTCATAGACGAGGACGGCACTTCCACCATCGCGTCAACCCGCCACGTGACGCTGCAGGGCGCAGCCAACGTGCGTGATGTCGGCGGATACGAGACAGCCGACGGCCGATCAGTCAAGTGGGGCCTGGTTTTTCGTGGCGACCGCTTGAGCGATCTGACTGCTGACGATCAACAAACGATCGAGAACGCAGGCATCCGGACCGTTGTCGATTTCCGAGGTGACAGCGAGATCGCAAAGGACGGAGCAGACAAGGTTCCCGCGAACGTGAAAGTGGTCAACACGGCAGCCCTGGATGCCGGCACTCAGGCTCTTGCCACAGCGATTACGAGTGCCCTGAAATCTGGTGACCCTGCAATCGTGGAGCAGGTGCTCGGGGGCGGTGAAGCCGTCCGGATCAGCGACACCGGCGCCGTCGACCAACTGTCCAAGCCTGACGGAATGGCCGGGTATTCCCAAGCCCTACGGACCATCGCCGATTCCGAGTCCGCAGTCGCTTACCACTGCACGGCAGGCAAAGACCGCACTGGACTGATGACAGCTCTACTTCTCGGCATTCTGGGTGTTCCTGACAAGACCATCGTCGACGACTTCGTCCTGTCGAACACCTACAACAAAGCCAAGAACGAACAGACCTACACGTTTCTGTCTTCGAAAGGAATCGATGTCGATCTGTTGAAACCTTTGATGGAGCAGCGTCCCAGCCAGATTCAGCCAGTACTCGACAAGATTCGCGACCAGTTCGGTGGGTGGGAGAAGTTTTCGCAGGACGTGCTGAAACTTGACGCCGACACGATCGCAAAGCTCCGGAGCAAATTGCTGACCAAGCAATAACTGATCGACGTTCCGACAGCAATGACCGGCAGCCGCTCCGATGGCTGCCGGTCACGCCCGCACTCCTAGTTACTCAGCCCCAGCCGCTTCGAGCATTCGGCCATTTCGTCGATGATCAGTTCCAGCGACGTGCCACGACGACTCGCGGACAACACGATTCGATCGGCTCCCAACCCGCGTGCCCAGTCGAGTTTCGCTTCGTCGAGCCTGGGCAGTGTCGCACCGAGTACCAGCGATACGTCGGCAGGATCTCGATCTGCCTTCACCGCAGCCGCTTTCATTGCCGCTACAGCCTTGTCGCGATCTTCACCGGCCAGTCCCAGCGGCTGGAAACCGTCACCCAACCGGCCTGCTCGCCGAGCAGCAGCGAGACTGTGTCCACCGATGTAGAGCGGAACTCCGGATTCGCGGTGCGGCTTCGGCCAGCTGTACGCACCCTTGAACGAGAAGTAATCGCCGTCGAAATCGACTGCTTCCTTGCCCGCCCAGAGTGAACGCATCACCGCGATGGCCTCATCGGCTACCTTGCCGCGGCGCTCGAAGTCACCGCCGCACGCCTCGATCTCTTCCTTCATCCACCCCAGG
>NZ_LVCT01000672.1:0-64931 GCF_001647205.1 Rhodococcus sp. EPR-134 | reverse complement strand
CCGAGTGCTCCACTGCCGAGATCTCGTCGAAACCCAGCGACTCGGCCGCACGGGCGAATTGCAGAATCCAATCAGGGTCTCCGCTTCGACCCAGTTCGACCGGAACGACCACGCCGAGCTTCATACCGTTTCCTCCAGTGTCGCCATCAATTTCGGACCATCCACGACGCGACCGAGGTACCGGTCCGCATCGGGATCTGTTGCAAGCCACACCGCCGCTGCAGCGGGTACGGATGCCGGTGTGGCCGCAAATCCGGCGTCCACGATTGCGTCCGCGCCACCACGGGCTTTCCCTGATTCCGTGATGACAAATCCCGGACTCAGGTTGAACGCTTTGATTCCGGCGTCTCGGTACTCGGAGTTGATCGCTCCGGCAATACGTCCGAACGACGCCTTCGACGCGGCGTACGACAGACCCCAACCACCCTCGCCGGGAGGCGCAGGCGGATCCATGGTCGCCGAGCCCGATGCCAGATTGACCACTACGCCGTTGCCGCTCTTGATCATCGACGGGAGTATCACCTGGACCAGAGCGAGTTGGTGCAGATAATTCCCGATCGCCATCGCCTGAGCGTCGTCGATCTCGATGTCGAGCACCCGGTCCATGTTTCCGACAGTCTGCGCATAGGCGTTGTTCACCAGCACGTCGACACGTCCCCACTCGGCCAGCACCCGTTCACCGGCGCCGCGGACGGATGCCAGATCGAGCAGGTTCATCGGAACGGCCAATGCGCGCACACCGAAGGACTCGATCTCGGCAACCGTCGTCTCCAGGCTGCCGGGCACCGGAATCACTTGCTCGCCTTGCCTCGTTCGCGGGGCTGCCCGCCCCTCTCCTTCACGAACGGTGCGAGCAGTGATTGCAACGTCGAATCCGGCGCGCGCGAATGCCAGCGCGCACTCTCGGCCGATCCCCCGGGAAGCGCCGGTCACCAGCGCAACTTCACTCACAGGAACCGCGTGCGGCCGTGCGTCTCGAACTCCTTCTCCAGGTTCACCACGTCAGCTTCGGTCATCAACGTGTATTCGGGAGTGCCGCGGCCCACCCAGTGGAACACTGGTTCGTCGGTCCGCCAGCGATCGGCTTGAAGTTCACGTTTGAGTACCTTGTTGGAGCCCGTGACGGGCAGGTCGGTCGAAACGCGAACAAATCGTGGCGCTGCCTTGGTACCCAGATCCGCCTGCGCGGCAAGGTAGTCGGCGAACTCGACCGGATCGAAATCGGCGAGATCGGCGACCTCGATCGCAGCCATGACCTGATCACCCGAACGCGGATCCGGTACCGCGAAGACACCCGTGGCAATCACTTTGGGGTGCCGACGCAGGATGTGCTCGATCATCAAAGCCGAGGTGTTCTCACCGTCGACGCGGATCCAGTCGCCCTTGCGTCCCGCGAAGTAGATGAAGCCGGCCTCGTCGACGTAGCCGAGATCGCCTGTCCAGTACCAACCGTGGCGAATCTTCTCGGCGATCGCGTCTTCGTTCTTGTAGTACCCCTCGAACTTCTTCGATCCGGCCTTGTCGACCATCTCGCCGATGGATTCGTCGGGGTTCAGCACGTGACCGTGCTCGTCGAGAATTGCGCGGGGTCGCTCTTCGCGCGTATCGGGATCGACGATGACGATGTTCTCGCTCGCGGGACGGCCCAGTGCTCCGGCAGGTTGGTTCGGATCGAGCACTACTGAACCGGCACCTTCACTCGAACCGTATCCCTCGAAAAGTTGTGCACCGAAACGACGGATGAACTCTGCCTTGTCCCCCGGCGACGCCTCGGTCCCGAAGCCGTGGGTGAGGGTGTTCTCGATGTCGTCGGGCAGTTCCGGCGTCGCCATGAGATACCCCAAGGCCTTACCGACGTAGGTGAAATATGTTGCGCCGTAGAACCGAACGTCCGGCATGAATCCCGAGGCCGTGAACTTACGAACGAGGCAGACCGTAGCTCCCTGCGAAAGGGCCGGCGCCCACAGAGCCATCAACGCGTTGCCGTGGAAGAGCGGCATGCAGCAGTAGCAGACGTCGTCGCGGTCGATGTCGTACTTGGCGCAGTTCGCGTAGGCCAACCGCGTCAGACGCCCCTGGCTGCACCGCACTGCCTTGGACATTCCGGTGGTGCCCGAGGTGAAGAGAAGCAAGAACAGCGTCGACGCGTCGACACCGAGGTCGATCTGAGGCGACTCGACGTGATGTGCTGCAATCTTGTCCGGGTACGACGCGTCGTCGACGAGGACGAAACGATCTTCGGTCAGCCCGAGGTCCAGGCCGGCAAGCTTCTCGTAGCCTGCTTTGTCGGTGACGATCAGCTGGCAGTCGACGTACCGGACCTCAGCCTCGAGTTCAGCTCCACGCCTGGTCGGATTGATGCCGACGATCGTGGCCCCGGTCAGGGCCGCGCCGCCGAGCCAGAACAGGAACTCCGGATCGTTCTCGAGAAGTACTCCGATGTGAAACGGTCCGGGCGCGCGAAGCGACTTCGCCAGCGAGCCGCGCGCTGCGCTCTCGCGCACCACCTCGTCCCAGCTCCAGTCCTGCGTCCGCGTCCGCAGGCCCAGGTGCTGATCACCGAGACGGTCGATCAACATCTGCGCGACGTCCTCGCGCTGAGGAGCTGCAAGAGCTGCATTCGAAGATGCTTCGGTGGCGGTGTTCGTCATCGTGTCCTGTGTCCTAGTCGATATCGGAATGTCGATTACTCCAACTGCGATACGACTCGAACGTATCGACGCCTCAGAGCCGGAACGGTCCCAGTCTCGCTCAGTGGTAACCGCCGCCACAGATATGATTTTCTCGTGAGATTTTGTGACGTGAAAAGCGCCACAATACGAAAGGCCATTCCATGACTGCCCCCGCAGATCCGCAGTTGCTTCTGGACCAGGCGGTCTCACGCCTCACCGGTCCAGGTGGGCCATTCGAGATCGTCGAAGAAGAGGTTCTCGGCACCGTCATGCCTGTGATGAAGAACCGCGGTCACGCCATCGGTGAACTGATCTCGGCATCTCGCGCCTGGGGCGACGGCGACTATCTCGTCACCAGCGATCGTCGAATCTCGTTCACCGAGCATGCCGATTCCGTTGCCGCGCTGGCAACTGCTCTGCGGGACAAGTACGGAGTCCGCAAGGGCGACCGTGTGGGCATCCTCGCTGCCAACACTCCCGAATGGGTCATGACGTTCTTCGCGACGCAGGCGCTCGGCGCGATCGCAGTCGGTCTCAACGGTTGGTGGGTTCCGCGCGAGGTCACCCACGGGATCGAGCTCTCACGTCCGAAGGTTCTGGTCGTGGACGCCAAGCGCGGCGCCGCCCTCCCCGAACTGCCGGCAGACATCACGGTCCTCACCATGGAAGAGGATCTGCCCGCGCTCATCGCGGAATATGCAGGCTCCGACGTGCCGAGCACCGACATCGACGAGGACGACCCCGCCGTCATCTTGTTCACCAGTGGTACCAGTGGCCGCCCCAAGGGCGCACTCCATTCGCACCGCAACGTGATGGCCGTCGTCGACTACCACAAGTACAGCGACGCGATCGGCGCGGCATTCACCGGCCGTGAGTACGACGCTTCCAAGCCGAGCCCACTGCGTTATCTACTCACCTCCCCGCTCTTCCACATCGCCAGCCTGCACAATCTGGTGGTCCCCCGTCTCGCGACGGGCAGTGCCGTCATCCTGACCGAGGGCGGCTTCGACGTCGACAAGGTGCTCGGGTTGGTCGAACGCGAGCGCGTCACCAACTGGGGTGCTGTCCCCACGATGGCATCGCGGCTACTCGAGCACGGCAACATCGCCAAGTACGACGTCTCTTCGTTGACTGCATTCTCACTGGCATCCGCGCCGTCGTCGCCCGCGTTCAAGGAACGCCTCAAGGAGCAGGTGCCGTTCGCACGCAATGCTCTGGTCGACAGCTACGGCCTCACCGAATGCAGCACCGCCATTGCGGTCGCCGTCGGCGCCGAACTCGAAGAGTTCCCAGGCACTCTCGGGCGTCCGATCATCACCGTCTCGATGGAGATTCGCGATCCCTTCGGCGAATGGCTGCCGGACGGCATCGAAGGTGAAGTGTGCGTACGCAGCCCCTTCGTCATGCTCGGATACTGGGAGAACGACGAGGCGACCGAGTCGGCAATTGCCCCCGGACGCTGGCTCCGCACCGGCGATTTCGGCGTCATCGAAAACGGGCGTCTCCGTCTCACCGGTCGCCGTTCCGACCTGATCCTGCGCGGCGGCGAGAACGTCTACCCCCCCGAGATCGAGCAGACGCTCGACGAACACCCCGACGTGATCGAGTGCGCTGTCATCGGCATGCCGCACCCCGACCTCGGCCAGGAAGTGTCCGCCGTGGTTGTCCTGCGTCCCGGAGCCGCCACAACGGAGGCGGAGCTGCGTGATTACGCCGCCGAGCGACTGTCCTATTTCAAGGTGCCGTCGAAGTGGCGCATCACCAGCGATCTGCTGCCTCGCAATGCAACCGGCAAGATGGTTCGGCGCGAGATCACCGTATGACCACGGAGCTGTCACGGATCGTCGCCGAGTCGGCGATCCGTGACCTGCTCTGCGAGTACACGCATCTGATCGATCAGGGCCGATTGCGTGAAGCCGCTGCATTGTTCGCCTCGTCCGACTACGGGCAGTGCGGGCCGGACGGGGTTGCCATCACGCTCATTTCGTCCGACGCCGACGCAGTGTTCGCAGCCTGCAGCGGCTTCATTCGAATGTACGGTGATCCGCCGGTTCCACGAACCAAACATCTGCTGACCAACACGCGAATCGCGGTCGACGGTGAATCAGCGACGGCACTCTCGTACGTCACGGTCATCCAAGGTACCGAAAATCTTGCCCTGCAACCTATTCTGGCGGGGCGCTACTTCGATCGCTTCACCTGCGTCGACGGGTCGTGGCAGTTCAGCTCGAGACTCTTCTGTCTGGACAACATGGGCGAGATGTCCGCGCATGCCAAGCGGGCACTGTAGAGGAACGACGACTGTGGAAATCGGCGTCAACATCTTGGGCCTCGAGGCCCTGTTCGACGGCAAGATTCGCCCGGTTCTGGACTTCGCCGCGCGTGCTGACCGTGCCGGGATCGATCTGATCTGCACCGGCGATCATCTCGGGTTCAATGCCGAAGCACACGCTCAGCGGGTAGCCGAACACAACTTCTTGTTTCCGTTGGATCACCCTTGGTACGAACCGATTTCACCTCTTTCCTCGATCGCCGCAGTGACCGAACGCGCTCGCCTCGGAGTATCGGTTCTGATCGCCACTGTTCGCCCAGCCGACCTGCTTGCCAAACAGGTTGCAACTCTCGACTCATTGTCCGAAGGTCGAGCCGTCATGGGTTTCGGCGTCGGTTGGCAAGAAGCCGAATACACCGCTACCAACATGCCTTTCGACGCGCGATTCGGGCGCATGGAGGAGGCTGTCGCAGCGTGTCGCGAACTGTGGACCAATGCTCCGGCCACCTTCAAGGGACGCGACTTCGCCTTCGAGAACTACCACAGCCTCCCGCTGCCGATCCAAAATCGCGTACCGGTGCTCTTCGGTTTCGGACCAAGCCAGCGGAACTTCGACCGCATAGCACGCGTCGCCGACGGTTGGACCGTGAACCCGACCGACCTGGGAACGTTCACCGACAGTGTCACATTGCTGCGCAACACGTTCGAAGCCCACGACCGCGAGCCGGATACCGCACGTGTGCAAGTGTCTGCGGCGCCGGTTCGGCGCGACAATCGGTCCGTCGACCTCTCGGCAACCGCTGACAAGGTCCTGGACTGGTCCGACCGCGGCGCGTCTGCCGTGGTGCTTCGGCCTGCCGTATTCGATTGCGCTGCCGAAGAACTACCGGAATTACTCGACTGGATGACCAGCATCAAGGAGGCGTGACATGGACCAGGCACTGCAGGATCTCATCGACAAGCAGGCAATTCGTGAGGTGGTTCTGACGTACTGCCGCGGCATCGATCGCCTCGACTTCGATCTCGTCCGCAGCGCCTACCACCCGGACGCGATCGACCATCACACCGGATTCGACGGCACCATCGACGAGTACATCGCCTGGGCCACAACAAAACTCTCCGCGATCGGCGGCACGATGCACCACATCGGCAACCACCTGGTCGAACTGCACGGCGACCCCGCGATCAGCGAGGCATATTCGATGTCCACACACTGGGGCGGGCCCGAAGACATCGGAATGATCAACTTCACCAGTGGTGCGCGGTTCATCGACCACATGGAGCGACGCGACGGCCGTTGGGCGATCAAGGAGAGATGGGCCGTACGCGAGTGGACTCGCTCGGACGAGGGCCGCTTCGTCAACCCCGAAGGGCCTGGTCCGCGTGGGCGTCGAGATGCCTCGGATCCGCTGACAGCATTACGACTAACCCTTGAGATGCACTGAAATTCAGGAAACCGACTATTCCGACTGATTCAAGAATTCGACGCCATTCGAACACATATTCGAATAAGATCGATGCATGGTCAACCCCACGACAGAGCTCTTCGGTATCTCAGCACAGCTGATTGGTACCGAAACTGATTGTGCGTTGGTTGATCTCATGACCGATCTGCATGCATGCGAGGCGATGCTGGTCGAACGCAAGCTCGCTGTGATTGCCGAGTTCTTTTCGCGGCGAAGCTCGGAGCATGTCGCCAGTGGTGCGTGGTCGTCGACCGCACACGAGTTGGCGGAGTCGGAAGTCGGTGCGTCACTGACGATGGGTCGCGCGGCTGCCGGCAAGCTGATCGGGTTGGGGTTCTCGTTAAAGACTCGTCTGCATCGCACTCGAGCGGCGATGGCCCGTGGCGAGTTGGATCTGTACCGAGTTGGTTTGATCGATTCCGCGACCGCGAACGTGAAAGACGAATTGATCGACGAGGTGGAACGACTACTGCTCGAGCAGGTTCTCGCCCCACCAGTAGCAGGCGGAACGGGCTTGACGGGAAGGCGACTGACAGCGGCGATCGATCGGATCGTGGCGATGGTGGACCCGGAAGGTATGCGAGAACGCCGACGCCGTGCTCTCACCGATCGGTTCGTCGGAGTCAGCGCTGCCGAGGACGGGATGGCAAAGATCTTGGGAAGCGTTCCGGCAGAACAGGCTCGGGCATTCGACGGCCGACTACGCGAGTTGGCAATGTCGGTATGCCGAAACGACTCTCGAACGTACGAGCAGCGACGAGCCGACGCGCTCTTCGAGTTGACCAACGGATCACAATTCTTGCCGTGCAACTGTGGCCGAGCTGATTGCCCGCAGGATCGTAGCGGTGGTGTTGTCGTTCGTCGGCCCGTGGTTCACGTCGTGATGACTGATTCCACTCTGCACGGTGGCGGCGAGCCCGCCCACCTCGACGGGTACGGGGTGATCAGCGCTGAGCATGCTCGCGATATCGCCCGTGACGCCGTAATTCGAAACGTCCGAGCACCTGCTGATGACGTCGCAGAGCCGGTGCCTGCTTCGGCGCGCGTCTACCGACCGGGCGCCGTTCTCGATACCTGGTTACGGATCATCGCGGGCAGCTGCCAATGGCTGCATTGTGATGTCCCGGCCTGGAATTCCGATCTGGACCACAATGAACCGTTCCATCACGGCACGGCGACCCCGAATGCGGCGGTAAAACGGTCGCGTCGAATTTGAGTGCGTTCTGCCGCAACCATCATCGCCTCAAGCATTCCGACCGGTGGCGGTTCACGTCGAACGTGGATCGGACCATGTCGCTGACGTCGCCGACCGGGCATTGTTACCGAACGCGACCCGCAGGATTGATGGCTGGATCGCACGAACCGACACCGCCCCAGGGCGGTCGAAATCGGCGGACCCAGGCGGAGAACAAAGCTGCCCGTATCCAGAGTGAACGCAATCGCCAGCGCCGACGGATACAGAAACGAGCAGAGGAGCACGTTCAATACAAGCGGCGGAAATCACCGCGAGCCCGCCGAGAACCCAACGACTACGGGGACGACCCGCCACCGTTCTGAGATACCGAGCGGTGTCGAGGCGCGCCGACGGGTCGCAGGGTCAGTCTGACGTCGGCTTGGTGCCTTCTTCTGGTGCCGGATCGTCGTCGGCAAGCGGATCTATGGTGTCGACACCTTCGAGGACGGTCAGCTCTTCTTCCGCCTCGGCGAGGAGCCCTTTGGCTTCAGCTTCGACCTTCTTCACCCAATCGGACATCCCGAGCCTCTTCTCTTCCGAAGCGAGTTCCCGCTGTAACTGAACTCAGACTACGTCGCCGGCGACGAATTTCGCCGTCCCCTCGGGTCAGTACTCATGACCGAGTAATCATGATTCACGACGGACGGAGCACGCATGCCCGGACAGTTGGAAGGCAAAACCGCACTGATCACCGGGGCCGCCCGAGGTCAGGGCAGGAGCCACGCCGTGCGATTGGCGCAGGAGGGCGCGAACATCATTGCGCTCGACATCTGCCGTCAGATCGAATCGGTGGCCTACCCGATGGGAACCGCCGACGATTTGCGGCAGACAACAGCAGCGGTCGAGAACCTGGGACGAAGTATCGTCGCGCGAGAAGTGGATGTTCGCGATCTGTCCGCACTGCGAACTGCGGTATCCGAAGGAATTGCGGAGCTGGGCAGCGTCGACATCGTCCTGGCCAACGCCGGTATCGGCATGATGTCCCCGGATATCGACGATGCTCGCGCCTTCCGCGACCAGATGGAGGTCAACCTATTCGGCGTCTGGAATACCGTCCAGGCCGCAGCGCCCGCGATGATCGAACAAGGTACAGGTGGCGCAATAGTCCTTACCGGATCAACTCTGGGACTTGTCGGTCGTGGAGGTGACGGCACCGGCGGATCCGACGGCTACTGCGCGAGTAAACACGCCATCGTGGGGCTTGGGCGCACGTGGTCGCACTGGCTTGCTCCCCACAATATTCGTGTCAACTCCGTGCACCCGACTGGCGCGAATACACCGATGGTCGTCAACGACGCGGTCGCGAAGCTGTTTGCGGACTCCCCGACATCGAGCGGAGCCGACGTGGGCAACCTCTTGAACGTCGAGTTGATCGAAGCTGCCGACGTCAGCAACGCGATAGCCTGGCTGGTTTCGGATCAGGCTCGATACGTCACAGGTATCGCGTTGCCGGTCGACGCCGGGTTCACGGCCAAATAGATGCCGGATACACCGGCCGAGTCGCCGTCGATCAGTCGACGGTCGGCGCCCACTGCACGCCGTTGATGTGCCCACCACCGTCGACGAAGAGGGTGTTGCCGGTGACGTAACGGCTGTCGTCACTTGCCAGGAAGGCCGCAACGGGGCCGATGTCGTCGAGGGGATCGCCGATCCGCCCCATCGGGTTCTGTGCGGCCATCACTGCCACGTTCTCCGGATTGGCTTCGGCGACACGCTTGTACGCCGCACTCTGCGCACCGGGACAGATGACGTTGCAGTTCACCTGCTTGGGAGCCCACTCGCGGGCAGCAGTGCGAGTCAGGGTTCGCAATGCTTCCTTCGCCGCGTTGTACTGCACCGAGTACATGTGAGCATTCACGCCGTTGAGGCTGCACATGTTGATCACGCGGCCCGTGCCGTGACGCTCCAGTTCCGGCAGGGCAGCCTGCATCGCCCAGAATGCCGCCATCACTGCCATGTCGAAACCGCCGCGCAATTGCTCGTCGGTCACCTTCTCGAGCCGAGCGAAACCGAAAGTCCGCCAAGCATTGTTGACCAGGATGTCGAGGCGTCCGAACCGCTCGACGGACTTGTCGACCATGGCAACAACCTGAGCTTTGTCAGTGACGTCGGTCCGGACGAATTCCGCCTCCGCGCCCCATTCGTCCCGCAACCACTGGGTGGTTTCGAGGCCCGCTGCCTCGTCGATCTCGGCAACCAACACCGACGCGCCTTCACGCGCGAACGCGCCCGCCACTCCGCGCCCGATGCCCATACCGGCACCGGTGACCACTGCTACACGTCCGTCGAGCTTGCCCACTGGGCCCTCCTTCGTCAGAACCCCTGTGCGCCTTTTTGGTAGTTCCCACTACCAAAAAGGCGCACGGGGGCGAAGCCCCTACCTGGGGCGCGGCACGGTCTTGTCGATGAACAGTCCCTCTACCGATACACACAATTCGCCGTCCGCAGTTTTGATCTCACCGACGGTGTGAATCTTGCGGCCGTCCTTGGACAGGAATTTGCCGCTGATCGTGAGTGGCTCGAACAGCGGAGTCGGGCGATGGTACCGAGTGCTCAATTGTGCTGTCATGCCGGAAGTTCCACCCCAGGCGTTCGCGACGCCGAGAACGTGATCGAGCAGCAGCGCCGAAACACCGCCGTGCACATGGCCGGGAGGGCCCTGGTACGGCAGCGTCAACGTGACCACTCCCTGCACCGACCCGTCAGCGAGCCCTTCCAGAACGAGCGGCGGCGCAATGGCGTTCTCGGGGCCGGTCACGGGGTCGTGACGAGTCACGCCCTCACCGTTCCACATGTCGATCAACCGCTCGGCCACCTCGGGTGAGTGCTGTTCGAGATGCTCTGCAATGCTGTTGAGCTCCTCCGCAACCCGGTCCAAATTGGCGTTTCCGCGGTCGGTGCGCAGCATCGCGTCGACAACGCGACGCGCTGCTGCCGTGGCCCGGTCGACCGGGGCGTCCTGCGGCGGCGACGTCAGAATCGTGCCGCCCGGATGTGTCGCTGCTGTGGGGTGCGAACCGAGGTCCATCAGTTGATCTCCATTTTTGCGTGCGTGAGAACCGGGGAGTTCTCGCGTTCGGGGCACGTCGCCGCCAACGTCAGTGTGTTGCCGTCCTGCCATACCGAGGTGGTGATGGATTCGCCGGGGAAGAGCGAACCTGCAAACCGCACCGAGTAGTTCTTCACCCGCGTCGGATCTCCGTCGAGAATCCCGTCTACCACGGCCTTGCAGACGATGCCGTACGACGCGAGGCCGTGCAGAATCGGTGCATCGAAGCCCGCCATCTTCGCGAAGGAGGGATCAGCGTGCAGCGGGTTCATGTCTCCACTGAGTCGGTACACCAGCGCCTGTGAGGGACTCGTGCTCGACGTCAGTACCTTGTCGGGCGCTCGATCAGGCACCCCGGCAACAACTTCGGGCCCGGTGTTGCCGCCGAATCCACCTTCGCCGCGCGCCCAGATCTGCATTCCGGTGGTCCATAACGGATTCCCGTCCAGGTCCTCGGCCGCCGTCTCGAGAACGATCACAGCTGCCTTTCCCTTGTCCCAGACATCGGCGACCCGAGAGGAAATACGGGCAGCACCCGTCGACGGGATGGGCGCGTGAAGTGCCAGCGACTGCCCACCGTGCAGGATCTTTCGCAGATCGATGTCGATTCCCGGCATACTCATCGACGGTGCGGGCAGTACACCCGCCGAAACTCCCTGGCCTGCAACCATTGCAAACGTCGGGAGTACCTTCAGCCCCTTTTCGTACACCCAGGTCAGTTCGGCGGGATCGAGAGCATTCGCCCCTGCCCCGAGTCCCAATTGGTAGAGCATGACGTCGCGATCGGTCCACGACGCCTCGCGCACAGTCGGTTCGGCGGCCAACGCCACCTCGAGATCGATAGCCATCAGTTCTCCAAAGTTCCGGCTCGGTAGACCGTCACGACGCACGCGCCGCCCAGTCCGAGGTTGTGTTGCAAGCCAATACGAGCGCCTTCGACCTGCCGCGCATCCGCGGTCCCGCGGAGCTGCCACGTGAGTTCGGCGCACTGCGCCAAGCCCGTCGCGCCCAGCGGGTGTCCCTTCGAGATCAAACCACCCGACGGGTTGACGACCCACTGGCCGCCGTACGTGGTCGCGCCGGATTCGACGAGATTTCCGCCTTCTCCGACCGCGCACATCCCCAGGCCCTCGTAGGTGATGATCTCGTTGATCGCGAAGCAGTCGTGCAGTTCGATGACGTCGACGTCATCGATGGTGATCCCGGCCTGCGCAAAGACCTGCTCTGCCGCAGCTGCCGTCATAGGCGCGCCGACCACGTCGATCATCGACTTCTCGGCGAACGCTGCCTCGGTGTCAGTGGTCAACGCCTGTGCGACGATTTCGATCGCCCGGTCTTCGAGGCCGTGCTCACGCACGAACTTCTCGCTCACGACGATCGCGGCTCCGGCGCCGTCCGAGGTCGGCGAGCACTGCGAACGTGTCAGCGGCTCGTGAATCATCTTGTCGCCGAGTACCTGTTCGAGGGTGTACTCGTCACGGAACTGTGCGTACGGATTGTTCACCGAATGCTTGTGATTCTTGACCGCCACCGCTGCGATCTGCTCGACCGTGGTGCCGTACTTCTTCATGTGCTCGACGGCAGCGTTACCGAACAGCTGAGCTGTCATCGGCGATCGGGCGAACCCGTAACCCTCGACCATGATCTTCAGCTGAGAGTCCAAGGTCGTGACCTTGGGCATCTCACCGTTACCGGTCAACGCCGTTTTGGTCATCTTCTCGAAGCCGACGGCCAAGGCGCACTCGGCTTGTCCGGCCTGGACCCACTCGCGCGCCATCATCAGCGCCGTCGAGCCGGTCGCGCAGTTGTTGTTGACGTTGAAGATCGGAATGCCGGTCAGACCGGTCTCGTAGAGAGCTCGCTGTCCTGCTGTCGACGCGTTGAACACGTAACCGACCGCAGCACGCTGAATCTGGCCGTAGCCGATCCCGGCATCGGTCAGGGCATTCGAGACGGCTTCGGTCACCATGTCCGGGTATTCCCAGTCGCGGGTCTCGATCTTCTCGAACTTGGTCATGCCGACGCCGATGACGAAGGTGCGATTGCTCATGTGCAGGTCACTTTCCCGGTTCAGGGTCGCGAGGCAGACCCAGGATTCGCTCACCGATGATGTTGAGCTGAACATTGGTTGTACCACCCGCGATGGACATGCACTGCGAGTTCAAGAACATCTGGGTTGCAGACATCCGATGCTGTTCGCCCAGAAGTGAACTCGGTCCGGCCCACTCCATTGCCACGTCCCAGACCTGCTGGATGTGCTCGACACCGATCAGCTTCGCCACCGAGGATTCGGCACCCGGCTGCGCGCCGGTGAGCGAGCGCAGCGTGGTGCGCAGACCGAGCAGACCACCGGATTGCGCGTCGCACAGCACCTTTCCGAGCACGGTCAGCTGCTCGTCGTCGATGCCACCGGGCAGTCCGTCGACCAGGCTCAGAAGAGCCTCGCCACCCGATCCGAGCGACGAGTCGTTGGACAGCGAGACACGCTCGTTGGCCAGCGTGGTGCGAGCGAGCTTCCAGCCGTCGCCTGGCTCGCCGACCAGGCACTCGTCGGGAACGAAGACGTCGTCGAAGAAGACTTCGTTGAACAGTGCTTCACCGGTGATCTCGCGCAGCGGACGAATGTCGAGGCCACTGTTCTTGATGTCGATGAGGAAGTAGGACAGGCCCTTGTGCTTGGGTGCGTCGGCGTCGGTGCGCGCGAGGCAGATTCCCCAGTGCGCGTCGCGTGCCATCGACGTCCACACCTTCTGGCCCTGCAACTTCCAGCCACCGTCGACCTTGGTGGCCTTTGTACTCAGCGCGGCGAGGTCGGAACCTGCGCCGGGCTCGGAGAAGAGCTGACACCAGACGATGTCGCCGCGCAGTGACGGCGGGACGAACTTGGCGAGCTGCTCTTCGTTGCCGTGCGCGATGAGCGTCGGGATGACCCAGTTGCCGATGATCATGTCGTGCGGCTTGATCTTCGCAGCGCGCAGTTCTTCGGCGATGACCAGCTGGCTGACGGCATCGGCGGATTTGCCCCACGGAGCCGTGAAGTGCGGTGCGGTGTAGCCCTTTTCCGCGAGATACGTTTTCTGGGCGGCGCCTTCGAGTTCGAGTGCAGGAGCGAGCTCGGCTCGGACGTCGGCTCGGATCGCCTCGGCCTCGGGCGGCAGCTCGACGCTGAGCACGCGACGGGTTCCGGCAATGGTCAGCTCGGCAACGCGACGACGCCAGGATGCCGTGGAACCCAGCAGAATTCGCAGGGACTGCGCGCGGCGCAGGTACAGGTGCGCGTCGTGCTCCCACGTGTAGCCGATTCCGCCGAGCACCTGGATGCAGTCACGCGTGACGGAGAAGCCAGCCTCGAGGGCCGTGGCTCCGGCGACGGCTGCTGCGAGAGAAGCCTCTTCGGCACCGACGCCGTTGGCGGGAGTCAGCGCATGCGCAGCGTCCCAAGCGCAGACGCGTGCCTGCTCGGAAAGCGCGAGCATACGTGCAGCCTTGTGCTTGACACCCTGGAACTGGCCGATCGGGCGACCGAACTGCTGACGTACCTTCGCGTAGTCGGCCGACGTCGTAACTGCCCAGTCGGCCAAGCCTGATGCCTCGGCCGCGAACAGTGTTGCGGCAATGTCCAGTACACGCTGGGTATCGATGGTGAGGATCTCGGAATCGGTGAGCACCAAACCGTCGACGGTGACCTCGGAGTTACGACGCACGACGTCGTAGCTGGCCAAGTCCGTGACCTCGAGGCGGTCACGTCCGAGCAGAACGAATCCGCTGTCCGTCGCGAGGAGGAACAGGTCAGCGACATGGCCGCCGAGAATAGGGCTGGACGTTCCGCTGAGGGTGGTGTTGTCGCCGTCGCGGGTGATCTTCAGCGAACCCGGCTGCAGTGCAACAGCTCCGAGCGTGCTGCCATCCACGAGCGTCGGCAGTCTGTCCGTTTCTCCGGCATCGCTGAGAACAGCGCTGACCACTACCGTCGGCAGGAATGGTCCGGGAACCATCGAGCGTCCAAGTTCCTCGACGACGATGGCGAGTTCGACCAATCCGTATCCTGCGCCGCCGAATTCCTCGGCTACGTGTAGTCCGAGAAGCCCCTGCTCGGCAAGCCCGTTCCAGAGTTGGGGGCGAGTTTCGACCTTCGCCTCGACGGCTTCACGGACGACGGTGGGTGTTGCGTGACGCGCCGCCCAGCCCCGTACGGAGTCGCGGAGGTCACGATCTTCTTCACTCAATCCAATAGTCATGTCTACCTCGTCAATTCGACAGTGTCAGTACGGGTCAGATGCGTTCGATAATGGTGGCGGTCGAGAGAGCGCCACCGGCGCACATCGTGACCAGAGCCGTCGACTTGTTCGAGCGCTCGAGTTCGTGCAGCGCAGTGGTGATCAGACGAGCGCCCGTGGAACCGACGGGATGTCCGAGCGCGATCGCACCACCGTTGACGTTGACCTTGGACAGGTCTGCGCCGTGAACCTGCGCCCAGGAGAGCACGACCGAGGCAAAGGCTTCGTTGATTTCGACGAGATCGATGTCGTCCAAGGTCATTTTGGCCTTGTCGAGCACCATCTGGGTGGACTCGATCGGCCCGTCCAGGTGATAGAAGGGATCGGATCCGACCATGCCGGACGCGACGATCCGCGCGCGGGGCTTCAATCCCAGTTCCTGTGCGCGCTCTTCGCTCATCAGCAGTACCGCAGCCGCGCCATCACTGATCTGCGACGAGTTGCCGGCGGTGTGGATATGGCCTTCGATGACCGGCTTGAGCCCAGCCAGCGCTTCTGCCGTCGTCTCACGCAGTCCCCCGTCGCGAGTGACAGTGGCGATCTCACCGGTAGGCACGCCTTCCTTGTCCACCACGGGAGCCTTGACGGGCACGATCTCGCGGTCGAAGCGTCCTTCTGCCCAAGCCTGAGCTGCGCGGCGCTGCGATTCCAGACCGAACGCGTCGACGTCGGCGCGCGTGATCCCACGCTTCTCGGCAATTCGCTGCGCGGAGGTGAACTGGTCACCCATGTCGATGGTCCAGTCGTCCGGGTACGGGTTTCCCGTTCCCGGTGCGTTTGCCTGACCCAGGAACACACGGCTCATAGCCTCGACGCCGCAGCCGATACCGGCCGAGATCTGACCAGACGAAATCAGGCCGGAAATCAAATGCACTGCCTGCTGGGCGGATCCACAGGCGCAATCGATAGTGGTTGCCGCGGTGCTGTACGGCAATCCGGCGTGCAGCCACGCCTGCCGCGTGACGTTGTTGGACTGCTCACCTGCCTGGGTGACACAGCCGCCGATGATCTGTCCGATGTCTTCCGGTGCGACGCCTGCCCGTTCGAGAACGCCGAGCTGCGCTGCTCCCAGAATCTCGGCGGGGTGCAGTCCCGCCAGGGCGCCGCGACGACGGCCGATCGGTGTCCGAGCGGCCTCGACGATGACTGCATGACCCATGATGTTCGCTCCTTCGTGGAGTTTTCGGTCGGCGAGCTGGCTCACCGTCTATTTTTCTGTAATTTATTCTATTAATGATGTCAGGGCAATGTCCGGATTGACATCAACTCCCAACCGATGCGGATTCAAAAATAGAATTGATTTCAATTTTGCGAACATGACGAACCCACCCCAGAGAGGGGCGAAGTCACGTCAGTGCCGTGAGAGATTCACCAGAAGCAGGTCGCATCCCTTGCGGATGTCGTACTCCGCATCGGGGATGGAGATTCGACCGTTGAGGCACGATTGGATGACCCCGAACCACAGCTGCATCAGCAGACGCAACCCGGTGTTGTCTTCCTCGGTGGGGTTCTCGATCCCGGCCGCGTCGAGGATGATCTGCCGGAAGCCGCGATCGATCTTTCCCACGTCCGGCACCGTCGCGACGTTGGCGGTACTGGACGACTGCAGCATCGCAGTCGAGAGAGCCGGCCGACGCAGTAACCCGCGAGTCGCGCGAACCAATACCTCGTACACCGCATCCTGCGGATTGTCCGACTGAACCTGATGCCTGACAAAGCTGGCACCGATCTGGTCGATCTGCTCGACCATCACAGCGACGAAGAGGTGCGTCTTCGAGGGGAAATAGCGATAAAGAGTGCCGATGGCCACGCCCGCCCGCTTGGCGACCTCGTGCATCTGTACCCGTGAGAGTTCCTTCTCGGTCCCCAATTCGGCTGCCGCTTCCAGCATCCGCACATGGCGCGCCCGCTGCTCGTCCGAACTGGGCTCTGCAGCGTCCCTGACCTCGGCAATTCTCGGCAACGTCGCCCCCATCATCGATTCTGTGTCCCGGTCGCGAACGACCTCGCCAATTCTCTCATCTCGACCACCCATCTCGGCATATTGCCCGCTCAGTGGGACCTGGCATGGCCTTCTCTCCCCGTGCGGTATTCCGTGGACACCCCACCCTCTTGGAGTTAGGACGCAATGATGCAGGACTGGACCAACGAGTGCGACGTGTTGGTAGTCGGCTCCGGCGGCGGCGCGCTGACCGGCGCATACACCGCGGCAGCTCGAGGATTGACGACGATCGTCCTCGAGAAAACCGATCGCTTCGGCGGAACTTCCGCGTACTCGGGCGCATCCATCTGGCTGCCGGGAACCCAAGTACAGGAACGTGCGGGACTCCCCGACTCGACGGAGAACGCACGCACCTATCTGCGCGCATTGCTCGGCGACGCCGAGTCCGAGCGCCAGGATGCCTATGTCGAGACCGCTCCCGATGTCGTCGCACTACTCGAGCAGAACCCGCACATCGAATTCGAGTTCCGTGCGTTCCCCGACTACTACAAGGCCGAAGGCCGGATGGACACGGGACGCTCCATCAACCCTCTCGATCTCGATCCTGCCGACATCGGTGACCTCGCCGGCAAGGTGCGTCCGGAACTCGACCAAGACCGCACCGGTCAGGATCATGCTCCCGGCCCGATGATCGGTGGGCGCGCACTGATCGGCCGACTGCTGGCCGCAGTCCAGAGCACCGGTAACGCAGAACTTCGTACCGAATCCATCCTCACCTCCCTGATCGTGGAAGGCGGTCGGGTTGTCGGCGCCGAGGTCGAATCCGGCGGCGAAACCCAGCGAATCAAGGCGAACCGCGGTGTGCTGATGGCAGCGGGCGGCATCGAAGGCAACGCCGAGATGCGTGAGCAGGCCGGCACCCCCGGCAAAGCGATCTGGAGTATGGGTCCCTTCGGCGCCAACACCGGTGACGCGATCTCCGCCGGAATTGCTGTCGGTGGCGCAACCGCTTTGCTCGATCAGGCGTGGTTCTGCCCCGGCGTCGAGCAGCCGGACGGCAGCGCCGCATTCATGGTCGGCGTTCGCGGCGGACTCGTCGTCGACAACGCGGGCGAGCGTTACCTCAACGAGTCTCTCCCGTACGACCAGTTCGGCCGGGCCATGGATGCGCACGACGACAACGGTTCTGCAGTGCCGTCGTTCATGATCTTCGACTCGCGCGAGGGTGGCGGACTACCTGCCATCTGCATCCCGAACACGGCGCCCGCCAAGCACCTCGAGGCCGGAACCTGGGTCGCCGCCGACACTCTCGAAGAACTCGCCGCCAAGACCGGACTGCCGGCCGACGCATTGCGCAGCACTGTCGAAAAGTTCAACGACGCCGCAAAGCTGGGAGTCGACGAAGAGTTCCATCGCGGCGAAGACCCGTACGACGCATTCTTCTGCCCACCCAACGGCGGCGCGAATGCGGCACTGACGGCGATCGAGAACGGTCCGTTCTACGCGGCCCGCATCGTCCTCAGTGACCTCGGCACCAAGGGCGGATTGGTCACCGACGTCAACGGTCGAGTCCTGCGTGCCGACGGCAGCGCCATCGACGGCCTGTACGCCGCCGGCAATACGAGCGCGTCACTGAGCGGCCGCTTCTACCCCGGTCCTGGCGTTCCGCTCGGCACGGCCATGGTCTTCTCGTACCGAGCAGCCCAGGACATGGCGAAGTAACCAGCACAACGAGGACGTGGGGCAGGCAATGTCAGAATCACCTGCCCCAGACTCTTTCGCACGGCGACGCGATTTTGTATCACTCCAGGTCGATACCGGGCAACCCGTCCACACTCTTCGCGTTCTTCTCGGCGCGATAGGCGATGAGCCGCTCCGGCCCCCTCTTCTCCGCTACGCGGTCGAGCACGTCACGATCGGATTGGTAGTCCATCAGCGGTACTGCGTATCCGCACGAATCCGAAATGCGCGTCAGATCGACCACGACGATCGACCGCAGCCCCGGGTGCTCAGGGAACCTACCGACAAGCTCGTTGAACGGTTCCGACCCTGCAAGCAGAACGTGTCCGTGACCGTGCAGTCGTACGATCTTCGGTGCTCCGTCAAACGCCATGAACATCAGTGTTATTCGGGAGTTCTCGCGCACGTGCGCGATGGTTTCCACACCGCTGCCGGTGAGGTCGAGGTACGCCACCCGGTTGGATGTCAGCACCACAAACGATCCGACTCCCCCTTTGGGTGAGCAATTGACCAACCCGTCAGCAGACAACGGTGCGGTGGCAACGACGAACAGCGGTTGAGCCTGCAACCACGTGGTGAGCTTTTCATCGATGCCTTCGTAGACGCGCCCCATGTCGAGAGTGTAGTTCGCGCCGACTGGACGTCACGGGGCAGACGCTGCGGCGGCTCGAATCTCCTCACACATCGCTGCGAAGACGCGGTCGTCGGCGGGATTCGCCGGCACCGCCAGTGCAATGCCGTCGCAGAGACTCGCGTATTTCGAACTCAGCACCTCGGGGAGTTCGGCGTAGGTGCATTGCGTGACCAGCCTGTCGAGAACATCGTCGGTGAGGACGTCAGGTAGTCGAGCCCAATCACCTGCCCGCGCCATCACTGTCAGTTCTTCCCCGACCTCGGATAATCCGAGGACCTCCAGCGCGACTCGGTACGCCGGAGTGGAGTAGAGAAAGGCAAGTTCACTGCGCACCGCTTCTCGTTGAGCAAGTATCGCGGCAGGATCTTTGCCGGTGATCATCTTCGGAACGGCAATCAGTCGCGGCTTCCTTCCTCCTGCCGTCAACGATGGAATGATCCTCTCCGCGAGCACCTTCGGATGGGAGCTGGTGGGGTGAGAAACAAAACCGTCGGCGACGGCTCCCGCCAGTGAGCACATGCGAGAGTTCACTCCCCCGGTCCAGATCTCCGGAGCCGGAACATCGAGCGGCCCCGGATTGAAGTAGGGCTGCAGCCGGTCGAAGGTATAGTGCGTTCCCGCATGGTCGAGTTCACCGCCCTCCTGAAACACTCGGAAGATCTCGCGTACAGCGCTGACGTAATCACGCAGTTGCGCAACAGGATCCGTCCACGGCATCGAGTACCGCCCGACGATGTTCCCACGCACCTGCGTCGCAAGCCCCAGTTGAAATCGCCCACCCGAGAAACCCGCAAGATCCCAGGCAGCCAAAGCCGTCACCATGGGACTGCGCGCAAACGCGACAACCATCGACGTCCGGACAGTGAGAGTACTGCTGTGCTCGACGGCCAGGGCCGCCACCGCAAACGGATCACGAATGGTTTCGGAGATGTGCACCGTGTCGAAACCAAGGTTCTCGATGCGTCGGACGTGCTGAGCTACCTGCCGCAGCGGAGTGTCGGCAGGTAGCGAGGTCACCAATTCCATATCAGCTCAAAGGCTCCAGGCGAATCGACAGCAGCTTTCCTTCGGTAGCCACCTTGCGAGCGTGTTCGTTGAAATCCGGGGCGGCACAAACGAACAGGGTACGACCGTCGGAACCGCCGAGTCCGCAAGCGAAGACACCGCTGTCGAAGGCAATTTCGTCGACTATCTCCCCGCTGGCGCCCACATGAAGAACACGGCTTCCGAGGGCATCGGCCACCCACATCGAATCGTCTCCGTCGATACAACACCCGTCCGCCGCAACGACGATCTGAGCGAGGGTGGTCTCCATCTCGGGTCCACCAGGCACCGGCCCGAACGACGCCCAGTCGCGGCGTTCACCCAGAGAGCCGTCGGCCTGGACGGCAAACGCACTGATTCGATTTCCCAGCGTTTCGTCCACGAGCAGATCTCCGGTCGACGTCAGAGCCATTCCGTTGGGGAAGTGGAGATCTCGCGCGACGACGTGCACCGATCCGTCCGGGTCGACGCGGAGGAGATCTGCCGTCTCGACGGGGGCCAGGTTCATCAGATCGAACCCGAAGTTGCCCACGTACGCTCGTCCCTGTGCGTCGACCAGCATGTCGTTGACGTTGGCACTGACGTACCCGGACAAGTCTGCGTGCACCACCAACTCGCCATCGGATTCTCGCCGCAGAATCTTCTGGTCCCGCATGGAGACGACCAGTAATCTGCCGTCCGGAAGCCACCCCAGCCCGGACGGCTGCCCTGGAACCTCCGCCTCGACGCGTATGTCTGTCCCGTCCTCGCAGGCCGAAATCACCTGGTAGGTGTAGAAGTCCGATACCCAGATCCGGTTCTCGTGCCAGCGCGGGCATTCGAAGTAGGTGTATCCCTCGAGAACTACCGCAACTTCTGGTGCCATCAGGCTCTCCTGCGTCGGTGACGAATGGACTATCAGCCCCATTCAATCACCGGCACCGCTGTCGCGGTGTCCGATTCCCGACTAGTCGCCGGCGCGAACTTCGTCCAACACGTCGAAAGCGGATTCCCATCCGTCGTACACATTCCCGTCACCCTTGAATCCCGGAATTCCTACCAGGTGGAAGGTCATCTCGGTTTTGTCACCCCGTTCTGCGAGCGTGACCGTTATCCGAGGTGCGGCATCCACCGGATCACTCGGATTTCCCCAGGTGAAGACCAGCCTCTTCGGCTCGTCGACCTCGAGATAGGTTCCGCCGGTGGGGTACTCGGCTCCGTTCTCGTCGTTGATCATCAGGTAGCGGTACGTTCCGCCAACTCTGGGATCGATCGTGACATGCTCACGAGGACTGCTGACACCCTTCGGATGCCACCAGCGCGCCGCCTCGTCGGGGTCGGTCCACGCCTGCCAGACAAGGTCGCGCGGCGCGTCGAAGATCCGGGTGATGGTGAATTCTGCAGTGGCATCGACGTTCTGGTCACTCATTGTCCTTCTCCTTCTTCGGTCGACGTTGTTTCAGCTCACGTAGACGCTCGTCGAGGAGGTCGAAGCGTTCGTTCCAGCCTCGCCGGTGTTCGTCGACCCAGGCGCTGGCGTCGTCGAGACCCTCTGCGCGAAGGGTGCACGTGCGCCATTGCGCGGTGGCGGTTCGTTCGATGAGACCGGCTCGCTCGAGCACCTTCAAATGCTGAGAGATGGCGGGTCGACTCATTTCGAACGGCTCGGCCAACTCACCGACGGTCATCGAACCATCAGTGAGGCGAGAGAGCATTTCACGCCTCGTCGGGTCGGCCAATGCGCTGAACACTGCATCGAGTCGGCCGCTTCGCTCGTCCATGTAAGCAACTCCTTAATTAAGGAATAGCTTAAACATAGGACTCGACATCTTGCGCGTCAACCCTTTCAGCTCCAGGTATATCGAAGCCGCTCGACGGTTGTCGCCTCGTCCATCTGGGAGAAAGTCTCGCGCTCAACTCCCTTCACTGACACCATCGCTTCGATGATCGACTCCCCGAAGATTTCCTTCGCCACCGAGGAGGAGTTGAACTTCTGCACTATCTCGCGCAGATCGGTGGGGACTCGGGTCACCCCGCGCTCATCACGTTCCGCCTCCGTGAGAGTCGACGGGTTCACCACAATTTCCGGCGGCAATGGCGAGGCATTGCCGATACCGATATGCGAAAGGCCAAGTATCGCAGCGGTCGCCAGATACGGGTTGGCCGATGGATCGACGATTTTCACTTCGGCGTTGGCGCCGTGTGGATTCGACGGTGACTCGGCGCAGAACCTCAGTGCCGCTTCCCGGTTCTCGAGCCCCCAACAGACGTAGGCCCCCGACCAATTGTCCGGTCGCAGCCTGACCCCGGAGAGCGGTGAGGACGCAAAGACGGCCGTGAATTCCGTGAGGTGAGAGAGGATTCCACCCAAAGCTGATGATCCTTTGTCGGTCATCCCGTACTCCTGCCCGCCACCGGAGAAGACGGGCCGCCCACCTGAGTTCAACGAAAAGTGCTGGTGTGCACCGTTCCCTGTACCTCCGATCGTAGGTATCGGTGAAAACGAGGCCGCCAATCCGTGGGCTCTGGCAGTGCGGCTGATCAAGATCCGGGCCAGTATCACCAGGTCGGCAGCCTGAACAGGAGTTGCCGGAGCGATGGAGATCTCGAATTGATCCGGTCCGTACTCTGCATGAACTTGCTCGATATGAAGTTGTGCGCGTTCGGCATTGCGCAGAAGGTCCTTGAGGAAGTCCTCGCGGCGCAGGACTGCACCTAACCCGTACGCCGACCACGCTCCGTTGCACGCATCACCGAAAAGAGTGAACTCGATCTCGTGACCCACCCGAGCTTCCAGTCCGTCGGCGGCAAGCCGCGCCACGACGGCAGTGAGTGCGGACCGAGTACACACGGCAGCCGTCGCACCGTCTTGCTCGTGCAACGTCGCCGGCGCCCACGACACGCCCCCGCCGAGATCACGGAGGTCGGAGCGGTCGATACGCAACCGGAGATCACCCACGACGGAAAAGGAATCGGTGAAGGCAATCCGATCGTCGCTACAGAAGACGTTCCAGCTCGGTGAGACTCCCGCACCGGCTTTCTCGAAGACACCGGTTCGGCCGGCCGGCATCACCTTCGCGCGCGCGACACCCGCCATGTCGACGATCGAGCCGATGGTCAGAGCCGGTACTTCCCTCATCCAAAGGCAAATACCCCACCCGGTGACGCGCCAACCCGTCAGATCAGGTTGTCCTCCACCGGCAGTCCGAACGCCGCCCGGCCGTAGAGCGCCAACGCGCGCTCGGGTTCGTTGGCAACGTGAACGCTGCCCGCATGAACGTCACGCCACGCACGCTCGATCGGGTTTCCGCGAGAGAGGGAGTTCCCGCCTGCCGTCTTGAAAAGCATGTCGATCGCTTCCACCGAGCGTTCCGTCGCACGAACCTGATCACGACGCGCACGCAGCCTCATCGAGAGTGGGAGCTCCTGACCGGCCACAGCAAGTTCGTACATCTCCCGGATATTGCGATCCATCTGCAGAATCGCAGCATCGATCTCCGACGACGCACGTGCGACGGCGACCTGAGCGAACTGATCCTCGCTGAACCGTCCACCACCCAAACTCAGACGGACGCGCTCACGCATCACGTCCAGGTACCCCTCGTAACAACCGGCGACGATGCCCACACACGGAGCGGCAACCGTCGAGGTGAAGATACTCCCGAACGGAAGCTTGTACAGCGGACCAGGATTGACTGCTTGGCCTGGGCCGCGAAGTTGTGCGGTCTCGTAGTTGCGCTTCAATCGGTGCTCGGGAACGAAGGCCTTGTCGACCACGATCTCGTTGCTCGCGGTGCCGCGCATCCCCACGACATCCCAGACATCTCGGATCTCGTAATCCGTACGCGGCACCAACACCGTCATGAAATCGACGGGACGACCATCCATGCCGACCACCATCGCGCCCAGCAATGCCCAACTCGCGTGATCACAGCCGGAAGAGAAGCCCCACTGGCCCGACAGTTCGTAACCACCGTCCACCGCCGTCAGTCGACCGACCGGCGCGTAGGCGGACGAGATGAGCGTCGTCTGATCCTCTCCCCACACGTCGGCCTGCGCTCGGTCGTCGAAAAGTGCAAGATGCCACGGGTGCACCCCCACCACCGACGCGACCCAACCGGTCGAGCCGCAGGCAGCCGAGATGGCCCTGACCACTTCGTAGAACTGAACCGGGTCGCTCTCGGCACCTCCGTATCTTTTCGGCGCCAGCATGGAGAAGACGCCGGCTTCGGACAGCTCCCGGATGGTCCGTTCGGAGATCTTGCGCGAATCGTCGACCTTCTGAGCGCGGGCCGCGATCTTCGGAAGCAGATCACGGACTGAACTCAGAACCTTGTTGACCATGGGAGACACTCCTCGCACCGAACCGTGAGGGAGCGGATCGGCAGATAGACATAACGGCTGCCCCGTCACGATATGTCGGTCACGCGTTCCGGTGATCGGAAGTCCCGGAGGCCGGGATCAGCCGCCGGATCCTCGCGCTCGCCGCTGGTCCCGGCCAGTGAGACGAGATCCCAGAGGCAATTCACGCTCCCCTAGCGTCGGGCGTCGACACTGCCCCTGGAAAGGACGGGACTCATCGTGACGATCACTCAGTCCGACAACGACGAGGTTCGCGAGATCCAAGCTGGAACCGCGCCTACACGCTTTGCGCGTGGATGGCACTGCATTGGACTCACGGAGTCCTTCAAGGACGGCCAGCCGCACTCCATCGAGGCGTTCGGCACCAAACTGGTCGTCTTCGCCGACAGTGAAGGCAACGTCAAGATCCTCGACGCGTACTGCCGTCACATGGGTGGCGACTTGAGCCAGGGCACCATCAAGGGCGACGCCATTGCCTGTCCGTTCCACGATTGGCGCTGGGGCGGCAACGGCAAGTGCCAGAAGATTCCGTACGCACGCCGCGTCCCCCCGCTGGCCAAGACGCGCGCCTGGCAAACCCTCGACCAGGACGGTATGCTCTTCGTCTGGCACGACCCCGAGGGCAACCCGCCGACCGACGACGTGGCTATCCCCCGCATCGAAGGCGCGCTCAGCGACGAGTGGAGCGACTGGGTCTGGTACACCACGACCGTCGACACCAACTGCCGCGAAATCGTCGACAACATCGTCGACATGGCGCACTTCTTCTACGTGCACTACTCCTTCCCGACGTACTTCAAGAACGTCTTCGAAGGCCACGCCGCAACGCAGTACATGCGCGGCGTCGCTCGCTCGGACATGCGTCCCCACGCAGCAGGCACCCCGAAGATGGTCGGCAGCAACTCGGTTGCCACGTACTTCGGCCCCTCCTTCATGGTCGACGACCTGACCTACGAGTACGAGGACTACAACGTCGACTCTGTGCTCATCAACTGCCACTACCCGGTCAGCGCTGACAAGTTCGTGCTCCAGTACGGCATCATCGTCAAGAAGTCGGATCGCTTCCAGGGTGAAGCCGCCGACGCGATGGCCGCGAACTTCGGCACGTTCATCGCCAAGGGCTTCGAGCAGGACGTCGAGATCTGGAAGAACAAGACTCGCATCGAGAACCCGCTCCTGTGCGCCGAAGACGGCCCGGTCTACCAGCTCCGTCGCTGGTACGAACAGTTCTACGTCGATGTCGCGGACATCGCTCCCGAGATGACCGAGCGCTTCGAATTCGAACTCGACACCGCGCGACCCGTCGCAGCCTGGCAGAAGGAAGTCGAAGACAACCTCGCTGCAAAGAAGGCAGACGAAGATGCAGCCTCTTCAGTGCGCTGAGTGCAAGGCTCAGGTCCTGGTCCAGAAGAACAGTTGGGAACACACCACCGTTCAGTGGAGTGACCAGGCCCGCGCCCAGTGCCTCGAAATCGCCGACGACCGTGAATTCGGGCAGCGAGAGGGACGACCCGGTGCCCCTCGCAAGCAGTGCGGCGCCTTGATCGCGTCCATCGTGAACGCTGCAACAGCGGGCCAACTCGAGATCCTCAACGACGAGCCGGTGCCTCAGCCGATCGTCGACGACAGCGAACCCGTACCGACTCCGTTTCACTAGTCAAGCCAACATCTTTCGAAGAAGGTAGTAATGATCGATCCTCAGTACTACGGCCCGTGGGCAGTCATCGCCGGCGGTTCAGAAGGTGTCGGCGCAGGGTTCGCCGACGAGCTCAGCAAGATCGGCATCAACCTCGTTCTCATCGCCCGCAAGCCGGGCCCGCTCGAGGAGACCGCGGCCAAGGCACGCGCCAACGGCGTCGAAGTACGCACTCTCGCATTGGATCTGCTCGTTCCGGACGCGCTCGATCAGATCAAGGCGGTCACCGACGACGTCGAGGTCGGCCTGCTCATCTTCAACGCCGGCGCCAACAGCTACGGCCACGAGTTCGTGACCGGTGATCTGACGGGATTTGCCGGAGTCATCGAGCTGAACATCAACAAGCAGCTCGAACTCTCGCACCACTTCGGCGGATTGATGAAGGATCGCGGACGCGGCGGCATCATGCTGCTTGGTTCGCTGGCCGGATTCATGGGCTCCGAGCACCAGAGCATCTACGCGGCGTCCAAGGCATTCGGGCGCATCTTCGCCGAAAGCCTGTGGCTCGAACTCCAGCCGTACGGCGTTCACGTCGTCGAGTTCATTCTCGGTGTCACTCGCACACCCGCTATGATTCGCGCGGGACTGAACTTCGACATCCCGGGCATGAACGTCGCAGAGCCCGAAGATGTTGCACGTGAAGGTCTCGAACACCTTGCCGACGGCCCGATCTGGGTGGCTGCAGGAAACTACGAAGGCGCCAAGAAGCGCAGTGGCTTCCCCCGAGACAAGATGGTCAAGGGTGCTGCCGAAGCGATGCGCAAGCTGCTCAACCGCTGACATCTGCTGTGCGCCTTTATTAACCCCCCGACGTTAAGAAAGGCGCACAGCATGAGCATCGACATCACCACTCTTCTCGACGAACGCGAGATCACCCGCTCCATCTTCGAGTTCGCCCGAGCCATGGATGCGCGAGCGTGGGATGAACTCCACCGGATCATGACGCCGGACGCTACGGCAGAATTGGGCACCGGAACTCTGTGCGGACCCGCCGAGGTAGTGGCGTCCATCCGCTCGTTCCTCGACGAGTGCGGTCCCACCCAACATCTGATCGGTAACGTGCTGGTCGAGGTGGTCGGCGATCTCGCCACCAGCCGCTCCTATGTCAGCGACATGCATGTGGGCACCGGGAGCAAGGCTCACCTGAACTTCTTCACCCTCGGCGACTACCACGACTCATGGGCGCGGATCGACGGAAAGTGGCGAATGACGCACCGCACCAAGCATTCACACGCCAGTCAGGGATCCATCGAGGTTCTGGGCGCCGGCCCCAGCGGTTGGCGGAGCTGATTCAGCTCAACATCGACGAACGGCCGGTCGCGAGCGGACTCTTGCTGGTGAGTCCGCCGTCGACCACCAGGGTCTGCCCCGTCATGTAGCGAGATTCGTCCGAAGCCAGGTAGACCATGGCATGCGCGATGTCTTCGGGTTCGCCGAGGTAAGGCAGGGCGTTTGCCTGCTTCATGCCGTCGATGACATCAGCGGGGATGTTGTCCACGAGAGCGGGTGTCATGATCGCGCCCGGCGCTACGGCATTGCACCGAACGCCGTTTGCTCCGTACTGGACTGCGATGTACTGCGTCAGACGAATGACTGCCGCTTTGGCGGATCCGTAGGCAGACTGCAGGGAATCCCCGATCAATCCACCTACCGAGGCCGTGTTGACGATCGATCCTCCACCGGCACTGTTCATGTGCGGAATGGCAAGTCGTGAAGCGACGACAGTGCTGCGGACGTTGAGCGACATCACGCGATCCCACTCGTCCAAGTCCATCCGGAGCAGGTCGAGATCCTTGCGCGGGTTACTACCGCCCACGTGATTACACAGGACGTTGATGCCGCCGAATTCGGCGACCGCCTTTTCGATCATCGCTGCCAGAGAGTCCTCGTTCATGACATCGACGCCGAAACCCATTGCATTGCCACCGGTCTCGCGAATCGCCACCGCTGCTTCCTCTGCACGCGCAGGATCGAGGTCGGCGACCAGCACCTTGGCGCCCTCTGCCGCCATGAGTTGTGCTGCTGCACGCCCGATTCCACTGGCGGCGCCTGTGATCACTACATTCTTGCCTTCGAGCCTGTTCATATCTGTTCCTTTCGCGGAGAATCGCCGTACCCGGATCTCACGTGCCCGGAGTTGACAGCTCGGCGATTGCCCGATCACTACCAGTCAACGCAGGATCGACAGCCTCGTCCAACTTTCTTGAATGAACTCACAAGTACGCGACCACGGCCCGCGCACCTGCTACACCGCCGAAATCGAGTGGCGACGGAAGACCTCACTGTGCTGAAGTGGCACTATGCAGAATTCTGTTCGACCGCTGTCCATCGACGACCTCGACCGTGCCGCCGAGGTTCTCGGCGAGGCGTTTGCCGACTACCCCTGGACGAACTGGTGCGTCGCCGAAGACTCCCACGTGGAACGCGTCGCGACTCTGCAACGGATCTACCTCGAACACCTGGCACTACCGTTCGGGCGTTCCTACATCGACGATTCCGGCAACGGCGTCATCGCAGTCCTGCCGCCGGACACTCCAGAGCCTGATGAAACGACCGTCGAGAAGATCGTCGAACTGCACGGAGATCGGTTCGAGCGCGTTCTTCAGGCTGACGAACAACTGTCTGCGCTTCCCGTCCCCGACAACGCGTGGTCGTTGGCAACGATCGGTACGACGCCGCGCTCACGCGGAACCGGATTGGGTTCTGCGCTACTGAAACATGCTTTGGCGGAACTGGATCGAACCGAACAGAATTGCTGGCTCGATACGTCGACCGAACGAAATCTACCGCTGTACCAACGGTTCGGTTTCACGATCGTCGGCCAGAACTCGCTCCCCGACGGACCGGACGTATGGCGGATGCATCGACTTCAGGGCTGATTGTTCGACTTCAGCACTCGCCGAATCATTTTCGACAACGACGCGTATTGGGTGATCGTGTTGACGGCGATCCACCTCGAGACCGGCCACGTCCGGGTCCACGAGAAAACCCCGACCGACAGCAGGTGATCGTCGTCAAGGGTCTCGATGTAGTTGCGCAACATCGCAACAGCAGCTCCCAAGCGGTCACGAAGCTCCTGAGCCGGAATGTCGATGCTCGCGTCGACAACCGACTGGTTCAGTGCGGGTGTTTGCGTCCACTTGTAACCCGCCGCCGGCGTCTGCGGAGCCTCGTCTCGCAGCCCGGCACCTATCCACTCTGCGACGGCCTCTGCCCACCAGACACGCACAGCGAGTACGTCGTGCACCGTCCACGCGTCGACGGCAACGGCGTCGAACGCATCGGCCTCGGCGACGCCGTCGAGTAACGCTTCGAGTTTCGAATACGCCGAGTCCAGCTCGCTCACCAGTTCTTCGCGTGACCAGGTCTGCGCCACAATGCCTCCGAACGATCAGTGGAGAAGAAAGAAGCGGGACCATCTCGACTCGATGGCCCCGCCTCCAACTTTAACGTCCTCCCGGATTCAGTTCAGCTCACCCAAGAACCTTCCGAGGTTCTCGGCGATTTCCTTCGACCTGGTGTGGTGCAGGTAGTGGTCTCCGTCCAGCAAGATCACCTCTCCGTGATCGACGGAGGCTGCCTGCCCCTCGTGCAGCTCTGTCCAGCCCTGAACTTCTGAATTGTTCACGGCGAACAACAGAATCGGAAGATCGGCTGGGAACGTCTTGCCGATTGCTTCAGCGAAGTTACTGGAAAGATGATCCATCTCGTTGAGATAGGTATCGCTGAAGTTGTTCTTCGCAGTCAACTGTCGCATCTCGTCCTTTGCGGCGGGATCGAGGTACTCGTCCGAGGCTTCACCACCGACGACCTTGGACAGCAATTCCGCCAAGCCCAATTGCCTTCCAACTCGGAGTGCGTCGATCGGGAATTTGGTATCCATGTTCGGCTGCCCTGGAACACTGCTGTCGATACCCACGAATGCGGTGACCTCGTCACGGTACTTCGCGGTGTAGTCCAGCGCATAGAGACCAGTGATCGAGTGCCCCATGAGGATGTATTCGTCAATTCCCAGCGACTGTACTGCCGTATGAATCTCTTCGACGATGTTCGCAGTCGTGCGGTCCTTGTCCGTTCCGTCACTGTAGCCGTAACCGAAGGGCTCGATCGTGACGACGCGGTAGTCGGGTGCGAGCTCGTTGACAAGCGGTGTGAAGTCGAGAATCGGTGCGGACGTTCCGAACCCGGGTAACAGCACTATGGTCTGATCGCCGTTGCCGCGGATCGAGTAGCTCATGTTCTTTCCGTCGACCGACACGAACTGGTTGCCCGTCTCCCCGGCCGGAACGCTCGCTTTGCTGGAGCCGACATTGAATACGAGCGCTATCGATACCAGCACAACCAGAACTACGGACACCGAAGCAACCAGCTTCAGTGCAACGGTACGAATCTTCTTCATTCTCATCCTCATCTTCTCGGGCGTCGATACGGCTAGGAAAGGCTCGACATCGAGGCCGCACTGATCTCGTCGAGCACACGCAACACGTTGTTGCCCATCAGCTTTGCCAAGTCCTCCGCGGACCAACCGCGTTCCGCCAGACGGTCTATCAACACCGCGAAACCGGATACGTCCTGCATACCGTCCGGAAAGTCGTCGAACCCATCGTAGTCACTGCCCAAACCGATGTGGTCGATGCCCGCGACGTCTCGGGCATGCTCGACGTGGTCGGCGAGATGGTCCACTGTCATCGCCGGTCGTGGGCCGACTCGCCCGCCTTTGAACCATTCGTTGTACTCGGCAGAAAGGAACATGGGTACAAAGGCGATCATGATGACCCCGCCGTTGTCCGCGAGCAGTCGCATGACGTCGTCGGGAACATTACGGGGGTGACCGCATAGCTGAGAGCACGACGAATGGCTGAAAATCACCGGCGCCGACGACGTCTCGATGGCATCTCTCATCGTTTCCACCGAGACGTGCGACAGGTCGACGAGTACGCCGAGCCGATTCATTTCGCGCACGATCTCGCGACCGAAGTCGGTCAGCCCGCCGTGTACTCGAGTGTCCGTCGCGGAGTCCGCCCACCCGGTGTTGTCGTTGTGCGTCAGCGTCATGTACCGAAGACCAAGGCGCGCCATCATTCTCAGGACACCGAGCGAGCTGCCGATGCTGTGACCGCCCTCCGCGCCCAACAAGGACGCGACCTTGCCCTCGCTCCAGATGCGACGCACGTCGTCACCTGTACGCGCGAATTCGAAAGTATCCGGGTATCGCTCGATCATCCGGTACACGTAGTCGATCTGTTCGAGTGTGTACTGAACCGCCTCTGGCTCCGTCCGGTCACACGGGGTGTAAACCGACCAGAACTGCGCACCGACGCCGCCGCGACCGAGTTTGTCGATGTCGGTTTGGAAGATGGAATCCTTCTCGAGATTCTCCACCGAGTATGCGGCAGTTTCGCGAGCCGTCCAGGCCAGATCGTTGTGACCGTCGAT
This sequence comes from Rhodococcus sp. EPR-134, assembly GCF_001647205.1. Classification (NCBI taxonomy): domain Bacteria; kingdom Bacillati; phylum Actinomycetota; class Actinomycetes; order Mycobacteriales; family Nocardiaceae; genus Rhodococcus; species Rhodococcus sp. EPR-134. The sequence goes on along the minus strand of NZ_LVCT01000672.1, from coordinate 33,128 downwards.
GACCGGCGCAAGGCCGTAAGCATCCAGTGCCGCGGGGTGATTCACGTCCGGAAAAGGAGCGAGAGGTTTCATCATGAGTTTTCCTCGAAAAGTAGTGCGGGCAGGTCGAGGGCCCTCATCGCCTTCGACCTGCCCGAGATTTCATTCAGCGGAGAGAATCATCTCGCCGCGACTAGTCGGAAATCTTCTTGAAAAGCCTTGTCATGTAGAGATATTGCTCGCCATCGATCGTGAGATGAGCCATCTCACCCGAAGCGCTCTCGTTACTGATCAAGAACCGGGAGGCGGACAGAGGTACGACCTTGGTGGGCGGAGCCGGCGGCTCGCCGTCGATCTCGACCTTGGCGAAGTTCTGCACCTGGAATCCGCCGTCCTCGCCGCGCGTGAGTTCGATTCGCACGGTTGTCGATTCATAGGTTCCGAGAATGTGCGACAGGTCTATGTCTTCCGCATTCGGCTCGGACTTCGGCTCCGGCAGAACGAGATCGAGCTCCTGGGCGATCTCCTTCTCGATGTCGTGGGCCAGGGCGCCGCCGCCACGCGAGTTGGTCACCACGGCCATGGCGAGACCGAGCTCGGGGAAGGTGTGAAAACGAGTGATCTGGCCGATTGTCGCACCACCGTGCTGCGCGGACGTCACGCCACCCCAGTCGGACAGGATCCAGCCGAGACCCCAGGCCTGATCGACGCTCGAGACCGCGGTCAGGTCGAATTGCGGAGTGCGCATCAGGCGCGCGGATTCTTCGGACAGAATGCGTTCACCCGTCAATGCGAGTCCGTCACGCATGTGTGCAGCACCGAAGGTCAGGAGCGAGCTGACCGATCCGGTGATGATCCCGGCCGGACCGATACCGCGCGGAAGCAGCCACTGCTTGGTCGGAATCACCTTGTCCGGCGACGTCCGATCCGGGTTGGCCACGTGGCCGACGGCCGTGCGGAACAGCGGCGCGTCCTTGGCCTTGGTGATGATGTGCGTCAATCCGAGTGGCTTCCAGAGATATTCGACCAACGCCTCGTCCCACGTCATCTCACGAAGGACCTCGACGATGCGGCCGGCAACGGCAAAACCCGCGTTGCTGTAACTCAGATGCCCGCCGGGCTCGGTGACGCTGATCGCGGTCGCGAGTTCGTCGACGTACTTCTCGACGCAGTCGTCACCGTCACCGGTGTCGTTGAACAGGTCTCCGTCGATACCGCTTGTGTGCGTGAGCAACTGGCGGATCGTGATTTCCTTCGTGTTGGAAGGATCCGCGATCGTGAACTCCGGAAGCACCTCCACCACCAGGGTGTCCAGCGTCAGCTTGCCCTCGTCGACGAGCTGCATGATCAGCGTCGTCGTCCAGATCTTGCTCGCGGATCCGTACTGGAACAGGGTGTCTGCGTCGACGTCGACGCGCGTGTTCAGGCTCGTCACTCCGGTGGTGATGACACGGATGTCCGCCGCGCCGTCTTCGCCCAGCGCGATCACACCGACCTGCGCGCCCGGTACCGAATGCTTGGCTGCCAGTTCGTCGAGGCGTTCCTGCCACTTCGGGGCGACAAGTAGGTCCTTGGGCAAGTCGGTCACAGGTCGAACTCCTTCGATCATGGAAGCGAGCGGCGTAGACGGCGTTGCTGGGATCCGCTCAGGTCTCACTCGTCGGGAAGTGAGGTTGCGGAAGCAATAACCGTCCACCCATGATCTCAGTGTGCTCGCAGTCACGTCCTGGTCGATTGCACCGAAGTCGGCCCCGAAAATGGTGCAATCGGACGAGCGAGTGTTCAGGATTCGCCATTCGAAACGATCAGCGCTCGAAGGTTCCTTCCAAGCGATTGCGTGAACCCGGATGGATCAAGCGCGCCGCGCTGACCAATCCGTTAGCCGACCAGGTGCGGCGGCGAATCAGCAGGCACGGTTCCCCGCGATCGATGCGTAACAGCTCGCATTCGTCCGGGCTACCCAACACCGCTTCCACGACATGCTCGCCGCGAACCAGAGGCGCAACGTCACTCAAGTAGTTGTTGGGGGTGATCGCGGTGAAGTCCTGGCGCAGATAGTCGGGCGCCTCGTTCGGATTCACGAATCGGTCTTCCACCTGAATCGGAGTTTCGTCCTCGAAGTGCACCATCAGCGAATGGAACACCCGTTTGCCCACCGATTCACGAAGGAACGTCTGCCCGTGGTCGGTTTCTTCCTCACGAACGAAGACGACCTCGGTTCGATGACGGTGGCCGCGGCGCTGAATCTCGTCGGCGATGTTCTTGACTTCGAACAGCGGGGACGCGGTCTTCGTGGCGGCGACAAAAGTACCGACCCCCATCATCCGCACGATCAGACCGTCGCTGGTGAGTTCGCGAAGCGCTCGATTGATCGTCATTCGTGACAACCCCAGCGCACTGACCAGTTGATTCTCCGAAGGCAGCTGATCGCCTTCGGTCCACCGACCCGAGTTGATCTGCGAGACCACGAGGTTCTTGACCCGTTCGTAGGCAGGGGCGGACTCGCCGCCTGCCTCGTTGAACAGCACGGCGAGTTCTGCGTCCACTTCGGCAATCGCCATCGCCACCACCCGTTCGTCGAAAACCACCGAGTCGGTTCTCCCGTTCGGCCTCCGAAGTCTATCCGCCTCGTGCACCTTTCCGATCCATCCGCGAGCGTCCGCGCCGGACCTAACCCACCATGCGCCGCAATTGGCTCGTCGCAACCGAAAGCGCAGCAAGATCGTGTTGCCCGGACGCCTCGATCTCTGCGAGCGCGAGAGTGGACCTCTCGATTCTCGACGCATTCCTTTCTTCCCACCTCGAGAGTTTTTCCGCTGTCGTGTCACCCGCTTCCGCGTCGGCCAAGACGTCGAGGGTCAGGGCCCGCACCGTCGAGTACAACTCGTCCCGCAACGACAACCTCGCCAACGCGTTCCATTTTCCGTCCTTGCTCAATGCCGACACTCGATTGAGCATCGGGACGAGCCCAACATGCTCACCGAGCCGGAAATAGAGTTCGCCGGTCTCCGAGATCGTCCGATCGGCGAGGTCCGCGATCTCCACCACGTCGAGCAGTCCGAACTGATCGAGCAATATCTCCACTCGCCTGACCAGGTTCTCCGGCGCGCCCTTGTCCGTGATGAGGACCGTTCGCGCAGCCAGGTTCCGCTGATCTGCGCCTACCAGCCAGCCATCGAGCTCTGCCGACGCCTCCGCGAGGCGATCACCGAATCTGCTGATCTCGGCCCCGACGGCCAGCGGTTGCGGACGACGTGTCAGCATCCACCGTGACGCCCGGTCGAGCAGTCGCCTGGTGAGCAGGATCAACTCGTCGGATACGGCGGTCGAGATCGAGGCTTCGCTGATGTCGTGCCACAACTTCCACAGTCCGAACACCTCGGAAACCACGGTGAAGGCACGTACCGCGTCTTCCGGATCAGCGCCGACCTCTTCACCGAGCCGATATGCATAGGTGATGCCGCCCCGATCGATGACGTTGTTCGTCAGCACGGTCGCGACGATCTCGCGCCGCAGTGGGTGCCGGTCGAGGGCGTCGCCCCCTGCAACTCGAACGCCCTCCGGAAAGTAGTTCACCAGCGCCTTGCGGTAGATCTGGTTGTCGATCGAGCTTCCCGCCAACAGCGTGGATTTCAGATCGAGCTTGACGTGGGCCATCAGTGTGGCGAGTTCCGGCGACGTCAGCCCCGTTCCCGACTTCTCAGCCGCGGCGAACTGCTTCTTGGTCGGAAACCCTTCGATGACACGGTCGACGATCCCGCGCGATTCGAGGTTGGAAATCACTCTGCCGTGCACACCGATCATCGCCCCCGCATCCGCCCGCGTGGTACCCATCAGTTCGTTCTGCGAACGGTTGTCTGCGAGAACGAGTTCTGCGACCTGGTCGGTCAGCGATTCGAGTAGTGCGTCACGACGTGAGTCCGTGACGACGCCTGAGCTGATCAGGGAGTCGAGAAGGATTTTGATGTTCACCTCGTGGTCGGAACAATCGACTCCGGCCGAATTGTCGAGGGCGTCTGTGTTGATCCGTCCACCGCCGCGTGCGTATTCGATCCGTCCGGCCTGGGTGAGGCCGAGATTGCCTCCTTCACCGATCACTCGGGCACGCACTTCGTTGCCGTTCACCCGAACGGCGTCGTTGCTCTTGTCGCCGACTTCGAGGTCGGACTCACCGGAGGCCTTGACGTACGTTCCGATGCCGCCGTTCCACAACAGATCTGCCGGGGACCGCAAAATCGCCCGAACCAGTTGCGGTGGAGTCAGTTCGGTGACGCCGTCCTCGAGGCCCAGCGCCTCTCGTATCTCGTCACTGATCGGAACGCGCTTCGCCGAGCGTTCCCACACTCCGCCGCCGGCACTGATCAAGGTCGGGTCGTAGTCGGCCCACGAGGATCGGGGGAGCGCAAAGAGACGTGATCGCTCGTCGTACGAGCGCTCAGGCGACGGGTTCGGATCGACGAACACGTGCCGATGATCGAACGCCGCGATCAGGCGAATGTGCTTGCTGCACAACATACCGTTGCCGAAGACGTCGCCACTCATGTCTCCGATCCCCACCGCGGTGAAGTCATCGTGCTGGGTATCGACGCCGAGCTCACGGAAGTGCCGCTTGACACTTTCCCAGGCGCCCTTCGCCGTGATACCCATGGCTTTGTGGTCGTAGCCGACCGACCCGCCGGACGCGAAGGCGTCGCCGAGCCAGAATCCGTACTCCGCGGCAACCTCGTTCGCGATGTCGGAGAACTTCGCAGTTCCCTTGTCCGCGGCGACAACAAGATACGTGTCGTCTCCGTCGTGGCGAACGACCCGCCGCGCCGCGACAACGGCCCCGCTCTGCTTGTCGACGTTGTCGGTCAGATCGAGTAGTCCGCGAATGAAGGATCGGTAGCAATCGATCCCGGCCGCCAACGCAGCTTCTCGGTCTGCGTCTGCGCCCAGCCCTGGAACCGGTGGGCGTTTGACGACAAATCCGCCCTTCGCTCCGACAGGCACGATGACTGCGTTCTTGACTGCCTGCGCCTTCACCAATCCCAGTACCTCGGTGCGAAAGTCCTCTTTCCGATCCGACCAGCGCAAGCCGCCGCGAGCCACCGTACCGAAACGAAGGTGCACACCTGCTACATCGGGTGAGTACACGAATATCTCGAACTTCGGTCGAGGGAAAGGCAATACGGACAGCTTCTCCGAATCGAACTTCAACGAGAGCGCGCCGAGCGATTCAGTGGGATACACGAAATAGTTGGTACGCAACGTGTTACGGACCAGTTCGGACAACGCGCGCAGGATCCGATCGGCGTCGAGTCCTTGCACCTGCGCCACGGCCGTTTCCACGTCCGCTGCTGCACGTGCACCTCGATCTCCGTCGACGACGTCAGGATCGAAACGGCTCTCGAACAATTCGCACAATCTGCCGGCGATCTCGGGATGATCGGCAAGTACCTCGGCGACGCGACCGGTGCTGTAAGGAAATCCCGCTTGCTGCAAGAACTCCGCGTACGCCCGCAGCACCACTACCTGTTTCCAGCCGAGTCCCGCGATCGCGACCAATTCGTTGAACGAGTCCGGCTCGGCGTCACCGTTTCGAACCGCGGCAAACGTCGCCCCGAATCGCGCAGCAAAGTTGTCGAAGCCTTCGACCGGAGCACTCGGGTAGTAGAGCGTGAACTCGTAGATCCTGGACTGTTCGGTTCCCACCGGTGCGATCTCGTACGGACGTTCGTCGACCACTTCGACGCCCAGGCTCTGCAATACGGGCAGCACCTCGCCCAGAGAGAGCGGATCACCCGAGACGTACAGCCCGAGACGGTGAGTACCCGGTCCGTCGACAGATCGGGCCAACCGTGGACTTACTTCTCCGGGCGCGAGGCCCTCGAACACCGCCATGTCCTCGGCGGCTCGGACAGCGTCGAAATCCTGCTTGTATGCCGCCGGAACTCGCTCGGCGAACCGAGCACGCCTGCGCCGCTCGTCGTAGTGCGAAGCATCCAGAACGAATCGTTCGTCCCACGTCAGGCACGCGTCGACGACGAGGTCCCGAATCTCCCGTGCTTGTCGCGCCGACGCGAAGTTCGCGCCGCCGCCGACTGTGGCCGTGAAATGTACGACGGCCAAGGGGGATTCCGAGACTCGACTGGAGAACTCGATATTGTGGGCACCGAGTGCGTCGGCGAGTACCGACTCGGCCGTTGTTCTGATCGTCGTACTGAATTTCTCGCGCGGAACGAAGAGCAAAGCCGACAACTCTTGATCTCGCCCTGTCGCCGGGGAACTTCCCACCGGTTGCAAGAACAGATGGATCGATGTGCGGCCGTCCACGGAAGTGAGTTCGTCCAGCGCGTCCGCGATTCGGGCCGGCTCGGCCGCCAGGAGCACTGTGACCGGAATCGACTGAATCACTGCCAGCATCGATTGTCCGACAAACGAATCGACGGTGGATCCTGAGGCCTCGAAGATGTCTGCGACGCGTCCTCGCACGAGCGGGGTTAGCCTGACGTCGGCGACGATACCGGTCGCGGTGAAGAACCCGACGAATCGGTACGCACGGTCGCCGACGGACACGTCGATCGCGGTGGCGTATTCGGATCCACCGAACCCTTGCCGGAGGTACACCACTGCAATCGCGAGGGGCGCCGCTTTCGAATCCGAAGAGCCGGTTGGATCGGGGAGCACGCCGATGGCGTACGGCTCGTCACTGTCGACAGTTCGCGCACCACCGATGACACTGAAGTTTCCGGCGCTGCACCACCGGAGAAAGTCAGCTTCTTCGGCGTAGCCGTTCGAGTCCAGTTGCTCGCGCGCCTCGTCGACGAGGTCCCGCAGGGGCACGGAATCGCGGAAGGCACGCGCGATACGGTCGAGGATTCCGGCGACGTCGTCCGCGATCACCTGCGCCTGCGCGTCCGAACAGTGTGCGGGTAGTCCTATGTGGATCCATGATTCGGTGCGCTCCCCGGCCCGGGCGTCTTCGGTGCTGTGCGCCGGTTGTACGGCTGTGCGAAGCACGGGGTGCACCACGAATTCAGGTTCCACGCGGGCACGGGCAAGTGTCGCCAAGACCGCTTCGACGAGCTGCGGCATGTCGTCGCTGACGTATTGAATCGCGGGGCCATCCCCTAACTCCCCGGCCGGCGCGAGTCGCGAGATCGACGAGTTGTGTCCTCGTCGACGCGAAAGGTCCATGTGCGCGGCGACAATCGCCAGCTTGCGGTCTTCGGCGAGCGCAGCGTATCGATCCGCCGACAAGCCCTCGAAATACGTACTGGACACCCTCCTCACATTCTCGGAGTCCGGTGTCGTGTCGACTGAAACGAGGCTCATGTCAGCACCTTCCGTCGAAAGCCACGCTGCTTCCGAGTTGTAGTGGGTTCGATCCGCAATCAACTTGTCTATACAGGCTTAGACAAGTTGATCATTGCAGAACGTGAGCCGCGACACAACAAATTCACCCCTGGACAAATTCGCCACCCTCGGCCATAGTCAGTCCGTGCCAACTAGTGGCAATTCGATTTCATTAGATGAAATTCGTAACTATTCCGCCTCGAAGGAGCCCCCGTGACTACCCAGACCGCGCCCGACACCGACAGCGTCGATCTCGCAGAGTTCCGCAGCACTGTCCGAGCCTTCGCCAACGCCGAGATCCACCCAGGAGCAGCCGCACGCGACGAGTCCAAGGAGTTCCCGGCGCAGCTGGTCAAGCGCCTCGGGCAGCAGGACCTCATGGGCATTTCCGTGCCCGAGGAATTCGGCGGCCTGGGTCTGTCGACACGAACCCAACTGGTCGCCATCGAAGAAGTTGCACGCACCGACGCCGCGCTGGCATCGATCTACACCGCCCACTACCTGGGCCTCGAGCCGATTCTCGTCGGCGGCTCCGAAGAGCAGAAGCATCGCTGGTTGCCCCAGCTCGCGTCGGGCGAACTACTGGCCGGCTTTGCACTCACAGAACCCGATGCCGGCTCCGACATCGCCTCGATGCGTACCGTCGCCCGACGCGAGGACGACGGCTGGCATCTCTCCGGATCGAAGACGTACATCTCCAACGCCAAGGAAGCCGACCTGGTCGTGCTCTTCGCCAAGACGGACCCGAGCGCAGGATTCCGAGGCATCACCGCCTTCGTCGTCCCCAAGGGAACTCCGGGAATCAGCTACTCGGAGCCGCAGGACAAGATGGGAATTCGTTCGGCCCCGACGTACACCGTCTACCTCGACGACGTCGTTCTGCCGCTCGACTCCGTGATCGGCACCGAAGGTCGCGGCGGCAACATTGCCTTGACCGCCCTGAACCGAGCACGCATCGACGTAGCGGCAATGGCAAACGGCATCGCTCTGCGCGCTTGGGAACTGGGACGCGAGTACGCAACGGAGCGAAAGCAGTTCGGCACGCCGATCTTCGACTTCCAGGCAATCCAGCTACTCCTCGGTGGCTGCGACGCGCAACTTGTCGCATCACGCGTCACCGCAGACTGGGCCGCCGACGTCAAGGACGCCGGTCAGGACATCCGCCGCGCCGCATCGATTTCGAAGTACGTCGCCACCGAAGCCTGCTTCTCGATCGTCGATCAAACTGTACAGATCCACGGTGGCGCAGGTTTCATGCGCGAATCGGAAATCGAACGCCTGTACCGCGATTGCCGCATTCTCCGCATCTTCGAGGGCACCTCGCAGATCCAGTTGCTCACCATTGCCGGCAATGCTCCGTCGCCGCGTTCCACCGAGTTCTGAAAGGCGCGGACATGACTGCACTTCCCCCACTCGACGGCATCCGGGTCATCGACCTCTCGCGCGTCCTTGCCGGACCCTACTGCACCGCACTGCTTTCCGACGCCGGTGCGGACGTCGTCAAGATCGAATCCGAACACGGTGAAGACTCTCGGCACCTCGGCCCGTTCCGCGACGGCGAGAGCATCTACTTCAACGTGCTCAATCGCGGCAAGCGTTCGGTGGCACTCAACCTCAAGAACGGCGAGGACCGTGAGGCGCTGCTGACGCTCATCGAGACCGCCGACGTCGTCGTCGAAAACTTTCGCCCCGGCGTCACCAAGCGCCTGGGAATCGACTACGAGGCTGCGCGGGCTCGCAATCCGCGGATCGTGTACGCGTCCATCTCCGGTTTCGGACAGGACGGGCCCATGTCCGGAGCCGCCGCCTACGACCTTGTAGTCCAGGCTCTTTCGGGAATCATGAGCATCACCGGTTCGGAGGAATCCGGGCCGACACGATTGGGTGAGTCGTTCGGAGACCTGGTCGCCGGGCTGTTCGCCGCCTGGGGAATCAGTACCGCCCTGCTGAGTGCACGGGCGAGCGGACTCGGGCAGCACCTAGACGTCGCGATGTTCGACAGCATGCTCGCCATGCTGCCGACAGCACACAGCCAACTGCAATCCACCGGGCTCACTCCCCCACGCGTCGGCAACCGTCATCCTGTCTCCACACCCTTCGACACCTACAAGGCCGACGACGGACTCTTCGTCCTCGCGGTTGCGAGCCAGTCGGGTTTCGAGAAGCTGGCGCAGACGATGAATCGCGTCGACCTGATCGCAGATCCTCGATTTGCCGACGACACCGCCCGGACCGAGAACGAACCGGCACTGCGCAAGGAGATCGAAAACTGGGCTGCCGGAAAGACCGTCGCCGACGTGGTCGGTATTCTCGGCGACGCGGGCCTCGCCGGCTCGGAAATCTGGGACGTCCAGCAGGCACTCACCTCCGCGCAGGCCGAGTATCGCGGAGTCGTCGAATCGTTCGAGCACCCGGTAGCAGGAAAAATCTCCTACGTACGACAACCCGTCGTGTTCGGTGATAGCCGACGCCCCGATGTCCGCCGCAGTCCCCTGCTGGACGAGCACCACGGTGAGGTACTGCCGGGCTCGCGATAGATTCAGCGCAGACATCCCTCGGCACTTGGAGTAGGACATGGCCCCCGGCGACGTGACCCGCAGCGCGAATCGCACGTTCGAACTTCTCGGTGCGATCGTCGAGCACGGCGGGTTGACGCTCGGCGACGCCGCCAAGGCAACCGATCTGGCAACCAGTACCGCGCTTCGCCTGATCAGAAGCCTCGAACAAACCGAGTTCGTCGTCCGCGGCGAGGACAACGTCTATCGCGTCGGCCCGCGGCTACTACAGATCGGGGCTCGCGCACTCGGTGACAATCAACTGTTGCCGAGAGCGCGGCCCGCGATGAAGGCCATCGCCGAAACCACGAGAGAGTCGACCTACCTGTCGACGAAGGGACCGAAAGACACTGCGCTGTATCTCGATCAGATCGAGGGCACGCACGCGATCCGCCACATGGGGTGGGTGGGCCAGAGCGTTCCCCTGGACGGCACCGCCGTCGGCGCAGCGTTGAGCGGCAAGGTAGGCGAGAGCGGGTACGCCATTGCGCACGACACCATCGAGGATCACTCGACCGGAGTTGCCGCGCCGATCTACAACGCGGTCGGTCAGATAGCCGGAGCGCTCAGCGTCGTGGGCCCGACCTTCCGTCTGACGGACGAGGTCTGCGCCAGCCACGGCCGCGTCTTGGTGGAGCACTGCGCCCGGTTGTCCGCGGAACTCGGCAACCAGACTCCCTGACCACCCCGAGCACTTGGCGATTCAGTCTCGTATCCGAGACAATGTGGGTCCCCGCTCCCACCTCAGCCCTACCCGTAAGGACACACCCCATATGACGACGAGCCGCGTGAAATCTGCTGAGCGCGTGCTCGACGTGCTCGATCTCCTGGCCCGCCGGGGTGTGCCGCTGGCGACGGCAGAAATCTCCAGCGCCCTCGAGCTGCCGAAGAGTACGACGCATCACCTCCTCAATGTCATGCGGGATCGACGGTTCGTCTCGTACTGGGCTGATCAACGCGCCTGGACCCTGGGTGTCTCGGCGTTCGAAGTCGGTGCGTCGTACATGCGGTCCGGCCCACTTCACCGTGAGGGCCAACGATTCATGCTGGCACTCACTCAGTCGACCGACGAGACCTCCCATCTGGCGGTACTTCAGGGTTCTGACGTCATCTACCTCGACAAACGTGAACCTCTGAAGCCCGGCGTTCGGTTGGTGACCGAGATCGGGACCCGCCTTCCGGCGCATCTCACCGCAGTCGGGCGGGCAATTCTGAGCCGTCTGGACGTGGAACAGATCAGCGCGCTCTACGAGGGGTACACCTGGCCGACGCGGACCGGAACGGGACCGTCGACGCTCGCCGAACTGCGAGAACTGCTCGCCGCAGCACGTGAGAGCGGATATGCGGTCGAAGAGAATGCGACGACATCCGGGATCAACTGCATCGCCAGCCCCGTGATCACACGGGACGGTCGTCCGGTCGCAGCTCTCGGCGTCACCTTCCTCTCCGGCTCCAAATCGGCCGAGGAGAGTGCCCTGATCGCCGACCGAGTGCGCACCGTCAGCGCCGAGTTCTCCGCCGATCTCGGAGATCGAATGGTGGAGACCCCGACCGCAGACATGTAACAAAATTCTCCGTTTCGCACTCTGTGGGCCTTGTTTTCGTCTCATATTCAAGACTAGAGTCTCGTATACAAGACTTTGTTAGATAGCCACGCATCATCATTGGAGTCCCATGAACGCCACCCCTGCCACCCAGACAGCCACCCGAACCATCGAGGTCGGAATCGGCGCTGTCACCATCGCCGACGTCGTCGACGTCGCGCGCAACGGATACGGCGTTGCATTGACCGCGGAATCACTGGCCGCGATCGCCGAAAGTCGTGCACGCATCGAAGCGCTGGCCGCAGACCCCACACCGGTCTACGGAGTTTCCACCGGATTCGGCGCACTTGCCACCCGGCACATTCCGGCGCATCTGCGGACACAGTTGCAGCGCAGCCTGATCCGCTCACATGCGGCAGGTTCGGGACCGGAAGTCGAACGCGAAGTGATCCGGGCCTTGATGCTTCTGCGTCTTTCGACGCTCGCCACCGGGCGAACCGGAGTGCGCCCTGTAGTCGCACAGGCGTACGCCGACCTACTCACCGCAGGCATCACCCCGGTGGTGCACGAATACGGCAGCCTCGGATGCTCGGGAGATCTGGCACCACTGGCGCATGTGGCGATGGCAATCATCGGTGAAGGTTCCGTCCGCACCGCCGACGGTGAACTCACCGATGCGGCAACGGCATTGGCTGCCCATGGTCTCGAACCGGTGGTTCTGGCCGAGAAGGAAGGCCTCGCACTGATCAACGGTACCGACGGGATGCTCGGTCAACTGGCCCTTGCGATCACCGATCTCGATCATCTGCTCAAGTTGGCCGACATCGCTGCCGCCATGAGCGTCGAGGGCTTGCTCGGCACCGATCAGGTGTTCGCCGCGGACCTCCAAGCGCTTCGCCCCCACCCCGGCCAGGGCGCGGCCGCATCGAACATGGTGCGTCTGCTTGCCGATTCCCCGATCGTCGCCAGCCATGCGGGCCCTGACTGCACCAGGGTTCAAGACGCGTACTCACTGCGGTGCGCACCGCAGGTCGCCGGCGGCGCACGCGACACCGTCGATCACGCCCGCCTCGTCGCCGGGCGCGAATTGGCCAGTGCTGTCGACAATCCCGTTGTCACCCTCGACGGACGGGTTCGATCCAACGGTAACTTCCACGGAGCTCCCGTGGCCTACGTCTTGGACTTCCTCGCCATCGTGACCGCGGATGTCGCGGGTATCAGCGAACGCCGAACCGACCGCTTCCTCGACGTAGCACGCAATCACGGTCTGACCCCCTTCCTCGCCGACGACCCCGGTGTCGACAGCGGACTGATGATCGCGCAGTACACACAAGCTGCCATCGTGTCCGAACTCAAGCGACTCGCGAGCCCGGCCAGTGTCGATTCGATTCCCTCCTCGGCCATGCAGGAAGATCACGTCTCCATGGGATGGTCGGGTGCACGCAAGCTCCGCCGGTCCATCGACGGTCTCACCCGAGTTCTCGCGATCGAGATACTGACTGCAGCAAGAGGAATCGATTTGCGCTCCCCACTCGAGCCCTCCCCCGCCACCGGAGCCGTCCTTCGGACCCTGCGCGAGAAGGTGCAGGGGCCGGGTACCGATCGCTTCCTGTCCCCCGAGATCGAGGCCGCGGTGGACTTGGCGGCATCGGGTGCACTTGTTGCGGCTGCAGAGAACGCGATCGGCGCCCTGGCATGAGCGCGCCCGGTGCGCTGAGGCCTCGCCCCCGACCCGAAATCGAAGCGCTTCCTCGATACTCCAAAGCCGCCGGCCTCGAGCAGGTTCGGTGGCGGGCGTCGAGCAACGAGTCGACGGTTGCACCCTCGGCGGCCATTCTCGAGGCCGTCAATCTCGCGGCCTCACACTCACACTTGTATCCGTCGCTGTTCGGCGACACACTGATAGCCCGGTTGAGCGACCGTCTGGGCGTGGGCGACGACCAGGTACTGGTCGGCGCCGGGTCGTTGGCACTGCTCCAGCAGGTATTGACCGCATACACGGGCCCTGGCACCGAAGTCGTCTACCCGTGGCGCAGCTACGAGGCGTACCCGATACTGATCGGAATCGCCGGGGCGAGCGGTGTACCCGTCGCACTCGATTCCGAACATCGGCATGATCTGAGTGCAATGGCGGCAGCCGTGACGCCGCAGACCCGCGCAGTACTCGTCTGCAACCCCAACAATCCGACCGGAAGCGAGTTCTCGACCGCGGAGTTCGTCTCGTTCGCCCGCTCGATCCCGAGCGACGTCCTCATCCTTCTGGACGAGGCTTACCGGGAGTTCGCGACCAGCGACGTCGACGGCGTCGACCTGCTTCGAGCCTTTCCCAACATCGTCGTCTTCCGAACCTTCTCCAAGGCTTACGGATTGGCCGGACTTCGTGCCGGCTATGCCGTCACCAACTCGGCGATCGCAGCGGATCTTCGCAGCGCTGCACCGCCCTTCGGGCTCAGCGCCGTTGCCGAGGCCGCGGCCTGCGCGGCCCTGACCGATCCGGCACACACCGATTCGATAGTCGAAACGGTGACCGAGGGTCGTTCTCACCTACGTGAGCAATTGGCTCTGCGCGGCGTCGAGACGGTCCCGAGCGGTGCCAACTTCGTGTGGATCCCTCTCGGCAAGAGAGCTTCTGCACTCGAAGCGGCCTGCGTCGCGCAGGGTGTCTCGGTCCGGATGTTCCCCGGCGAGGGAGTGCGGGTGACCGTAGGTGAGCGGGCAGCAGAAGCCGCCGTGATCTCCGCTGTGGATGCACTCGCACACAACCTTTGACCGACTGGAGAAAAGAATGTCCGTCCACGAACTTGCTCGGTCGATCGGTTCGAGTCGCCTGATCACCGACCCTGCGGTAATGGACTCGTACCGCCGTGACGAGGCCCATCTCGCCGAACCCGGCCATCCGGCGGCCGTCATGCTCGCCGAAACTGCGGCCGACATTTCCGAGGCGCTGAAATGGGCTACTGCTCACCGTGTCCCGGTGGTAACCCGCGGTGCGGGAACCGGTTTGGCGGGCGGCGGGGCAGCCGTCGAGGGCTGCCTGGTCATCTCGACCACTCGCATGCGCTCGATTCTCGAGGTCAATCCGGACGATCAACTCGCTGTCGTGGAAGCCGGGGTGATCAACGCCGACATCAGTCGAGCAGCAGACGAGTACGGGCTGATGTACGCCCCTGATCCGAGCAGTTTCGAGATCTCCACGATCGGCGGAAACATCGCCACCAACGCCGGTGGACTGCGTTGCGTGAAGTACGGCGTCACCCGCGATTCAGTCCTGGGTCTCGAGGTTGTGCTCGCCGACGGTCGGATCGTGCGGACAGGCCGAAGGACCGTCAAAGGTGTTGCGGGATACGACTTGACCAGTCTTCTCGTCGGTTCGGAAGGAACACTCGGAGTCGTCACGAGTGCCACGCTCAAGTTGCAGCCCAAGCCCAAGAGAGCACCGGTCACCGTCGTCGGCAGTTTCGATTCTCTCCGCTCCGCAGCGGACGCGGTTGCCGCGGTCGTTCGCGACGGAATCGGGCCGAGCCTGCTGGAGCTGATCGATCGAGCAACGCTGCGCGCCGTCGACGACTGGAAACGAATCGGATTGGAAGACAACACCGCCGCGATGCTGATCGCACAGGCCGACGGGGTCGATGCCGACGCAGCAGCCGCGGCGATGCAGAAACACTTCGAGAGGGCGGGCGCCGATTTTGTCGCCGTCTCGCAGGACGCGGCAGAAGCCGCACAGCTACTCGAGATTCGCCGACTCGCCTATCCGGCTTCCGAACGACTCGGGCAATGTCTCGTGGAAGACGTCGGGGTCCCGCGGTCGAAACTGCCCGACATGCTCGAGAGTATCGACCGAGCGGCCGCCGAGCACATGGTCAAGATCATGACTGTCGCGCATGCTGGTGACGGCAACGTCCATCCGACCTTCGTCTTCGACCGCGCTGCCGACGGCTCGGTCCCCGAAGCCGTGTGGACCGCCGCGGACGAGGTCTTCCGGCGTGCTCTCGAACTCGGCGGAACTCTGACCGGAGAGCACGGCGTCGGCGTTCTCAAGCGTCGCTGGCTCTCTCTCGAGCTCGGTGAGGACAGCATGCAACTGCACCGATCGATCAAGGCTGCCTTCGACCCGCTCGGAATCCTCAACCCGGGTAAGGGTTTCTGATTTCTCGCGCGGTGTTACACAGCATTTACGCGAAAACGGGTCCCGGGTATTGACGCCTGTATATACAGGCATATACATTTATCCGCAGTGACAGTGACCCAGCGCACAAAGCACAAGGCGCAAAGCACCAAGCACGAAGAAGGTGGGCAATACCCCGACGTCGATTCCGTCGCTCGACGGGCTCGCAGCAGAAAGACAGGCCTATGACTCACGATGGACCGGCCGAGGTCATCCTCACTCCGGAACGACGCACTATCGACGTCGTCCCGGATGCAGAACGACACGGCACCCCGCGCAGCCAGTTCACTCTCTGGTTCGGCGCCAACATGCAGATCACTGCAATCGTCGACGGCGCTCTCGCCGTCGTATTCGGCGCGGACGCCATCTGGGCGATCGTCGGACTTCTGATCGGCAACATCTTCGGTGGCGCTGTCATGGCGCTTCACTCCGCACAGGGCCCGCGTATGGGTCTCCCCCAGATGATCTCGAGTCGCGCCCAGTTCGGCGTCAAGGGAGCAGTCGTACCGCTTGTTCTCGTCATCCTGATGTACCTCGGCTTCGCTGCCACCGGCACCGTGCTGGCCGGACAGGCCGTCAACAAGATCCTGCACATCGACAGCCCCACCGTCGGCATCGTCGTCTTCGGTCTCCTCACCGCATTCGTCGCGGTCACCGGCTACAAGCTGATCCACATCGTCGGCAGGATCGCCACCGTCGTGGGCATCGTCGGATTCTCCTACCTGGCCGTTCGACTGTTCCTCGAGTACGACGTCGCCTCGTACGTCGGCATCAAGGGCTTCGACATAGTCACCTTCCTGCTCGCGATCTCGCTGGGTGCCGGTTGGCAGCTCACCTTCGGCCCGTACGTCGCCGACTACTCGCGTTACCTGCCGCGCAGCACTTCCGAGAGCACCACGTTCTGGTCGACGTTCCTCGGTAGTGTCATCGGATCGCAGTGGTCCATGACCTTCGGCGCTCTCGTCGCGGCCTGCGCCGGCGACGCGTTCCTGGGTAACCAGGTCGGCTTCATGGGAGATCTGGCCGGACCCGCTGCCATCGCCTTCCTGATCTACTTCGTCATCCTGGTCGGCAAGCTGACGGTGAACGTGCTCAACGCCTACGGCGGATTCATGTCGATCCTGACCACCGTCACCGCCTTCAACGGACAGTCGCGAATCTCGAGCACCGCGCGCACCCTCTACATCCTCGGTTTCACTGCGGTCTCGGTCTTGATCGCCATCGCCGCCAGCGCCGACTTCCTGGACAACTTCAAGAACTTCGTCCTGGTGTTGCTGATGGTGTTCACGCCGTGGAGTGCGATCAATCTGATCGACTACTACCTGATCTCCAAGGAACGCATCGACATTCCGGCGCTGTACGACGTCAACGGTCGATACGGAGCATGGAACTTCACCGCATTGGCTTGCTACGCCGCCGGCGTTCTCGCCCAGATCCCGTTCCTCGCCCAGAAGATGTACACCGGCCCCGTCACGGACATGCTCGGCGGCGCCGACATCTCGTGGCTGGTCGGCATCGTGTTCACCGGGCTGATCTATTACCCACTCGCCAAGCGCACGAGCAATCCCCCTTCGTCGATGATCTACCCCGATCACACCGCGATGACCGACTCTCGCGTCTGATCCCCCAACGTCTTTCGAACTTCAGCAAGCTAGGAGAACACAATGGAAATCAGCACCCCCGGCCACGAGCCGCGCCCCGTCCGTGCTCCCCGCGGCCCCGAGCTCACGCCGCTCGGTTGGCAGCAGGAGGGTGCCCTGCGCATGCTCATGAACAACCTCGACCCCGATGTTGCCGAGCACCCGGACAGCCTCGTCGTCTACGGCGGAACCGGTCGCGCAGCGCGTAGTTGGGCTGCCTTCGACGCCATGGTCGCCACGCTGAAGACGCTGAAGAACGACGAGACCATGCTGGTGCAGTCCGGCAAGCCGGTCGGTGTCTTCCGCACCAACGAGTGGGCACCGCGAGTGCTGATCGCCAACTCCAACCTGGTCGGTGACTGGGCGAACTGGGAAGAGTTCCGCCGTCTCGAAGACCTCGGCCTGACCATGTACGGCCAGATGACCGCAGGCTCCTGGATTTACATCGGCACCCAGGGAATCCTGCAGGGTACGTACGAGACCTTCGGCGCCATCGCGAAGAAGCGCTACAACGGCTCACTCGCCGGAACGATCACCCTCACTGCGGGTCTCGGCGGCATGGGCGGCGCTCAGCCTCTCGCCGTCACTATGAACGACGGCGTCGCGATCTGCGTCGACTGCGACATCACCCGCATCGACCGTCGTATCGCCCACAAGTACCTCGACACCAAGGCAGACAGCATCGAGCACGCGCTCGAACTGGCGACCGCGGCACGCGATGCCAAGAAGCCGCTCTCCATCGGCCTCGAAGGCAATGCGGCAGAGATCTTCCCGGCGCTGCTGGAGATGAAGGCCCCCATCGACATCGTGACCGACCAGACCTCGGCGCACGATCCCCTCGCCTACCTGCCGATCGGCATCGACTTCGGCGACATGAAGACCATGTCGGAGAAGGATCCGCAGAAGTTCACCGAAGATTCCCGCAACGCGATGGCCGCACACGTCAAGGCCATGGTCGGATTCATGGACGCCGGCGCCGAGGTATTCGACTACGGCAACTCCATCCGCGACGAGGCCCGCAAGGCCGGCTACGACCGTGCATTCGACTTCCCCGGATTCGTTCCCGCCTACATCCGTCCGCTCTTCGAAGAAGGCCTCGGCCCCTTCCGCTGGGCAGCGCTCTCGGGTGATCCCAAGGACATCGAGGCCACCGACAAGGCCATCCTCGAGCTCTTCCCCGAGAACGAGCACCTGCGCCGCTGGATCACCATGGCCGGCGAAAAGGTTGCCTTCGAAGGCCTTCCGGCTCGCATCTGCTGGCTCGGATACGGTGAGCGCCACCTCGCCGGCCTCAAGTTCAACGAGATGGTGGCCTCGGGCGAGCTCTCCGCACCGATCGCCATCGGCCGCGATCACCTCGACTCCGGATCGGTCGCCTCGCCGTACCGCGAAACCGAATCGATGATCGACGGGTCCGACGCGATCGCCGACTGGCCGCTGCTCAACGCCCTGGTCAACACCGCGTCCGGCGCTTCGTGGGTTTCACTCCACCAAGGCGGCGGCGTCGGGATGGGGCGCTCCATCCACGCGGGACAGGTGTGCATCGCCGACGGCACCGAACTCGCAGCCAAGAAGCTCGAAGCAGTTCTCACCAACGATCCCGGGATGGGTGTTATCCGGCATGCGGATGCAGGATACGACCACGCCATCGACACGGCAGCCACCCGCGGCGTCCGAATCCCGATGACCGAGAACTGAAACAGCCCCACCACCTCACCCTGAGTTAGGAATTACATTGACCACGAATGGTTCTCGAACCACAGTTCTGACCAACATCGGAACCCTCGTCACCAATGACCCGACTCTGGGTGAGGGCAAGCTCGGCGTACGACACGACGCGGCAATCGTTTTCGACGAGGGCGTTGTTGCTTGGGTCGGTGATTCCGCCGACGCCCCGGCTGCCGATATCGGTCAGGATATCGGCGGTCGGGCCCTGCTCCCCGGATTCGTGGAGAGTCACTCGCACCTGGTGTTCGGTGGCGAGCGGGCCGAGGAATTCGCAGCTCGCATGGCGGGCGAGAAGTACGCGGCGGGCGGTATTCGCAACACCATCGAAGCGACGCGCTCGGCCACCGACGAACAATTGCAGGCCAATGTTCGACGCCTACTCGACGAATCCCTGCGCTCGGGCAGCACAACCGTCGAATGCAAGACCGGATACGGGCAGAACACCGAGAGCGAACTACGCAGCGCACTGATCGCCGGACAGTTCACCGACGAGGTCACACTGCTGGCCGCCCACGTTCCACCACCCGAATATGCCGGCCGCGCCGATGACTACGTCGCCATGGCGTGCGACGAGATGATCCCTGCCTGTGCGCCACACGCGAAGTGGATCGACGTCGTCTGCGAACGAGGGGCGTTCAACCGCGAACAGGCACATGCAGTCCTGAGCGCAGGCGTCGCCGCTGGACTGATCCCCCGCGTCCACGGCAATCAACTCGGCGAAGGGCCAGGAGTTCAGCTCGCCGTCGAGATGGGAGCCGCGTCCGTCGATCACGTCACCTACGTCACCGCCGAGGACATCGACGCCCTGGCTCAGAGTTCCACCGTCGCAACACTGTTGCCAGGTGCCGACTTCTCCACCCGCAACAAGTACCCCGACGCCCGCGCACTGCTGGACGCCGGCGTCACAGTAGCTCTCGGCGCCGACTGCAATCCCGGCACCTGCTACACCACCAGCCTCCCGTTCTGCATAGCAATTGCGGTGCGAGACATGCACATGACACCCGCCGAGGCAGTCTGGGCAGCCACTGCAGGAGGCGCCCGGGCGCTGCAGCGCACCGACGTCGGAACCCTTTCTCTCGGAACACGTGCCGACGCCATCGCGCTCGATGCACCGTCGTACCTCCACCTCGCCTACCGCCCGGGCGTCCCTCTGGTGCGCGAGGTCTGGAAAAACGGCGCACTCGCCACAAGCTACTGAAATACTCACCGGGAGGCCGTCGTGGCACATCAGATCGCAGTCGACATCGAACCCAAGCCGTGGACCGGGCGCTCCGACGGCACCACTGCCAAGCATCTGCGGTGGCATCATGCCGTGCAACCGTATTCAGCCGAAACAGCTCCCGGCGACTGTGTTCTGATCGGATTCTCCAGCGACGAAGGAGTCCGCCGCAACAAGGGCCGCCGCGGTGCCGCGGATGGCCCCGACGCTTTGCGAGCCGGGTTGGCTTCCATGGCGCTGGCCGAACCACTGCAGATTCAGGACGCGGGAACCGTTGCCGTGTCGGGTGAAGAACTCGAGGCCGGTCAGGCCGCACTCGGGAACGCCGTCAGCACTGCGCTTGATTCGGGACACTTCCCCGTGGTTCTCGGGGGAGGACACGAAATCGCCTACGGCACATACCTCGGCGTCGCGGGCTCCGAGTTGCGAACCGCTGGAGCCAAACTCGGAATCCTCAACTTGGATGCGCACTTCGACCTGCGGGGCGATCCGATATCCAGCTCCGGCACACCCTTTCGTCAGATCGCCGAGGACGAAGCCGCGGCAGGCACCTCGCATCAGTACAGCGTGATCGGAATCAGCCAACCGAGCAACACCACGGCACTGTTCGACACGGCTCACCGCCTCGGTGTTCGCTATCTGCTCGACGAAGAATGCGGAGCGATCGGCCGAGGCGTCGTGGATCAGTTCCTCGCAGACTTCCTCGACGACGTCGATCTGGTCTACCTGACCATCGACCTCGATGTCCTGCCTGCAGCTGTGGCGCCGGGCGTCAGCGCACCTGCGGCCTACGGAGTCAGCCTCGAAACCATCCAATACGTATGTGACCGAGTCACGTCCAGCGGAAAACTCGCGGTTCTCGATGTCGCCGAACTGAACCCGAGCCTCGACGTCGACAATCGCACTGCCCGAACGGCTGCTCGTCTGATCCACCGGATAGTCACGAAGCACGTGCCGGTTCAGCGCTAGCCTCGGCGCGCCTCCAGCAGATCTACGGGACTGCCTGAAAACTGATTCCACGAGTTCTGTCCGAGCACTCCAAACTATGTCCTTTGCCACCTCACAAGTGATGCCGCCTTGCAGATTGCCGATGGCGGCGACAACGCCTGTCTCGGGGTACGTGATCGTTCCGCACCCCTCGGATGTGGATGCCGTCGGCAATCGTGAAGTCGAAGTCGACGAATTGCCCGAGCAGTACTCGAAGCCGGGGACACCACCGATCACAGGAGGCCCGACCGTACCGTCGTGAATCGAAAAGCCGATCAACCCTCCGGGGTCGCCATTACCGACTTGCCTTGGATCACCGGTGGTGACGAAGATCGATTGGCCTGACTCAGTCTGAATCGTCCGTGTCGAATGATCGTTGCCGTAAACCGATTCGATCTGAGCGACGGTGGAGCCGTCACCGACGCCGCGGTCGGTCAGCGTTCCCGGCGGTGATTCGATGACGGTGACGCCCTCGCTGGTGAGAATTGCCCGTCCGGTGCCACCAGGCGTCGTGAGCGGAACTACAGCGCAACTCGGAAACTGCATGGGCGTTCCAGCCTGATGCCAGACACAGGCCGGCCACTACAACCGTGGTTGTAGTGGCTGCGCCGTTCCGAACTCGTCCAATGGGTGTGCGCGGTCGGCTTCTCGGCATGTCGGCATCCTTGGTCGGAACGGCTCGCCGCGAGGTCGAGGCATGCCTGACTTCGCGACGTTACCCCGAGCGGGGTCGTATCGATATCGTCTGTTCGACCGACGACAAGGACGCCACCCCGGCCTTCGATCATGGCACCAGGGAGTTCTCCTGCAACCAGTCCTGAGCGATGTCACTCATGTCGTCGAGATCGGCAACGCGCTGGTTCATCTCGATGAGATCTTCGGTGGTCAGCGCCGCCGAAACCCCCGCGAGCACGGATCGGACGTCATCGCGAGCCTTCAACTCGTTGATGATCGGCGTGATGTTCTCCGCGAGGAAGAGGTGCTTCGTATCCTCGAGTGCAACCAAGTTCTCCGAGCGCATCGCAGGATCGGTACTGAAGACATCGGCAACCTGTATCTGCCCGCTCAGAAGCGCATTGAGCGTGAGGGGTCCACCTGCATCGAGTGCCAGGAACTCCCGGAATGTCAGGCCGTATTTGGTCTTCAAGCCGGCGACGCCATTTTCGCGCGTCTTCCATTCCGGCGGTCCGCCGAGAGTCAACTCGTCGGCATGCTGCACCAGATCCTCGACGGTCTCCAGCGAATACTTTTCCGCCGTCTCCTGTTTGACGGCAAGTACATCCTTGTCCTCTGCGGGCGAGGGCTCGAGAGCCACCAGACCCTTGGGCAATTTCGCATCGATTTCAGCGGATACTTCATCTGAAGCCGTCGCCGTTGTCTTGCTGTCCAGATATTGCAACAAGGCGCCGGAATACTCGGGGATCAGATCGATGGAACCGTCGCGCAGTGCCGGTACATAGAGTTCTCGGCTACCGATGTTCAACTTCTCGGTAACGTCGATACCGTTGGCACGAAGCGCTTCGGCGTAAATGGTCGCAATCAGTTGGCTCTCGGGAAAATCGGCGGAACCGATCACGATGGCGCCCTCAGCACTACCGCCGCCGTCCGTAGCCAAGGGGTCCTTGCCGATTCCGCAGCTGGACAACGCAACCGCTGTCACGCCGACCAACGCGGCGATCAATACCTTCTTCATGTCGAACGTCCTCAGATCGGTGCGGGCTCAGGCACAGCGGTGCGCTGTGAGGGGGCGGCGGTCTTCTCGGTCTTCTTCTTCAGATCGCGCCTGGTCAGGCCAGGCGAAACGACCCGCGCAGTCAGTGCTCCGATTCCGAGATCGAAAACCAGGGCAATCAGCGATACCAGTACGGCTCCGGCCGCCATCTGGCCGTAATCGCTCTGAGCTTTTCCGTCGATCAACAACCGGCCGAGTCCGCCCAAAGAAATGTAAGCGGCGACAGTCGCAGTGGAGACGATCTGAAGCACGGCACTTCTGATGCCGGACAACATGAGTGGTAGGGCACATGGAATCTCGACCTCGGTCAAGATCCGCATCGACCGAAATCCCATCCCCCGCGCGGCGTCGACTGCAGCCTGATCGACCGCTCGAACTCCGGCGTACGTGTTGGTGAGAATGGGAGGGATCGCGAGAAGCACCAGGACGATGAGGCTGGGGATCAGATACGCGAGTTTGTTCGGGAATGACGGCGCGATGATGAGAACCAGTAGGATCAGCAGACCGATGGTCGGCAGCGCTCGTAGCGAGTTGGCCAGTCCAGCAACAACAACGGAGCCACGGCCCGTATGTCCGATGTAGAGACCGAGCGGGATCGCGATAACCGCAGCCACCGCCAGCGCGGCGAATGTGTACATCAAATGCTGAACGAGAAGGGTGGGGATGCCGTCCGGCCCGGTCCAGTGGGATCCGTCGAGAAGGAAGCTGATCATGATGTAGTCACTTTCGGGGTCCACGGCGTCAACAGCCGATTCGCCAACATGATGAGGAGATCAAGGATCAACGCCAGCACCAGACACAGAGCGATACCCGCGATGATGGGCGTGTAGAAACGCAACTGAAATCCCTGGGTGAACAAGGAACCTATCTGCGGAATACCCAGGAGTGCGCCGAGTGAGACAAGACTGACGTTCGAGACGACTGCGACGCGCAAACCTGCACAGATCACCGGAACTCCTACTGGCAACTGCACTTTCAACAGCGTCTGATACGGCCGGTAACCCATCGCCGTCGCTGCCAGAACCGTCTCCGGCGGAACCGAATCGAGCGCGTCGGCCACTACCCGCACGAGCAGAGCAACGGTGTACACGGTGAGCGCCACGATGATGTTCATCGGATCCAGAATCTTGGTACCCAGAATTGGAGGCAGGAGCACGAAGAGCGCGAGCGAAGGGATCGTGTAGAGCAATCCGGCCGTCCCCACCACGTAGGGATGCAACCGACGACTGCGATAGGCGACCCAGCCGATCGGCAACGCGACCACCAAGCCGATCACCAAGGGAATCAACGACAGCAGAACATGCCATCCCACCAAGTCCATGATCCGGTCGGACTGACGTCCGAGCCATTCGAAGTTCATCGAAGCGCCCTCCCCGCGTCAGCCAGATCGGCAGCCTCGATGGCTTCCACTGCAGCATGCGCAGTGACGGTTCCCACCAGGCGTCCGGCGTCGTCCACGACAACGCCCCGCTTGCTCGGCGCTGACAGCGCCGCATCCAGCAGAGCGCGCATCGTCCCGGTGGAATCAGCAAGTGTTCCACTGAGATTCAAGTCATCCGGGCGGATACAATCCGTGAGCGCGTCCGGCCTCACCCATCCGAGCGGCTTGTTCGCGGGATCCACTACCAACAGCCACGTATCGCCGGTGAGTGCGCGGGCCGCCGCAGCGGAATCGCCCAGATGCGCAACGGGTTCTGACACCGTCGGTAGGTCGCCGTCCAATGTCGTGAACCCCAACGATCGGTACCCACGGTCACGTCCGACGAAGTCGGCAACAAATTCGTCGGCAGGTTGAGTCAGCAATTCGAGGGGCGTCGCCGCCTGCGCAAGAATGCCGCCGGTACGCAGAACCACCACTTGATCCCCGAGTTTCAGCGCTTCGTCGATGTCGTGGGTGACGATGATGATCGTTTTTCCGATTTCCTTCTGCAGACGGAGAAACTCGTCTTGCAGCTGGCCGCGAACAACCGGATCAACGGCGCTGAACGGTTCGTCCATCAGCATGAATGACGGATCCGCAGCCAATGCTCGCGCAACACCGACTCGTTGCTGCTGCCCTCCGGAGAGCTGCCACGGATAGCGGTCGGCGAAGTTGGTCGTCAGACCAACCGTTTCGAGCAATTCCATAGCGCGAGTGCGAGATTCCTTTTTACTCGCACCGAGCAATCGAGGCATGGTCGCTATGTTGTCGACGATGGTGCGATGGGGAAAGAGACCCGCGTGCTGGATCACGTACCCGATGCGTCGACGCAGAAGGGCCGGATCCATTCCCGCCGTGGACTCGCCGTCGAGCGAAATCGTGCCTGACGTCGGTTCGATCAGCCTGTTGATCATGCGGAGTGAGGTCGTCTTGCCGCAGCCGGAAGGACCCACCAACGCGGTGATCTTTCCCGTCGGGCACTCCAGATCGAGAGCATCGACGGCAATGGTTCCGTCTGGATACGCCTTGGTGACCTTGTCGAATTTGATCATCTACGAACTACTTTCGTGTCGACCTGAGTCCGGACGCACCCAGGAGAAATGGTCGAGTTCCGTTCGAGCACACACCTACTTGTGATTCGGTCCACCTGCTTACTGGTCGAGCGGTTGAGAAAGAAAGTTCACGGCGGCACTCAGATCTGCACTGAGTGGCCGGTCTTCGGTCCTCGTGTCCAGCACCAAACGCGCACGCGCGAGGTACGCGCCGAGCTCGGTCGCCGGATCCAGCTCACGCTGTTGTTGCGAGAGTGCGCGAACTGCCGAGATCAGTTCACACGCCAGCACCAATCGAGATTGGGCAAGAATGTCCGCCAATTGAGTTGCAGCTTGGGATGCGAAACTTGCGTGATCCTCGGTGCCGCGCGAAATTACCGTGTGGCCCAACGACCCCGGTGCCGCCGACGAGCGGATCTCGGCAATGGCAGCAGAAGTCGTGTATTCGAGAAGCATGGTTCCGCTGCTGCCGTCGGGACCGTCTGCAAGGAACGCACGAAGGCCGGTGACTGCGGGGTCGGAGAGGTTGGCGAGCCGACATTGCGAGAGCAGGGCAGCACTGGCGACCGCCAACTTCGCCTCGTCGACTGCAAGGGCTATTGGCATTGCGTGGAAATTTCCGTTGTGGAACACCATGTCGTCTTCGACCGACACCAGCGGATTCTCCGAAGACGAATTCATCTCGATACTCAGCGTGTTCTGCAGTCGATGCACCGCTTGCCAGGTGGCACCCAAGATTTGCGGTAGGGCGCGAAACCCGAACGAGTCCTGAACTCTCACGGGTGTGATGTCGTGTGGTGCCAGCAGATCGCGAACCCGCTCTGCGACTTCCGCTTGACCGAAGTGCATTCTTGCCGACTGTACTTGTGCAGCAAACGGTTCGACAGAACTACGCGACGCAAGCACGGAAAGAACACTGACAACCAAGCAGTGCTGAAGCCACCCCGCGACTTCGATACTGGTGTCGCCGGCGATCGCCACCGTCATCGCATTGGTGGAAATGAACGGAAGTGCATCACCGTGGTGCGGAGTCCAACCGATTCCGGTGCGTCCGTCGCGAAGCGGGCTCTCGCCGATCAGCCCCATGGCGATTTCGGAGAACGCACTCAGGTCACCCGTTCCGATCGCACCGCGTGCGTGCACTGTCGGCAGGTTCTGTGAAGCAACAGCAGCAACCAGACCGTCGATGATGTCGGGATGCATACCTGAGCCGCCGTTGAGGATCTGGTTGGTGCGGATGACGATCGCGGCGCGCACCAACCGGTCAGGGAGCCTGGGGCCCGATCCCGTTGCGTGACTTCTCAGAAGCCTCAGATCCTGCTGCACACCGTCGGAGACGGATGTTTCGCGATTCCCGCCTACCCCGGTAGTGCGCCCGTACACCGCTTGACGGGAGGAAACCCGAACCGCGGTCTCCCATGACCGCCGTGTGAGCTCGAGAGCCGCGTCGGCAGGTCGAATCACGGCCGGCTCTCGCGCGATTTCGTTCACCCGGTGAACCGACAACCCTTTCCCGTCGAGCAGGACATTGTCGTCTTCCGTCCGGTCTTCTCCAGGAAGACGTTCAGTCATCAGAACTCCATCGATCGAAGGACTCGGCCACCGCGGGCGTGCATCACATCATCTACGAAATGTGCCTTGGGTCACTTTTGATGAATGTATAGTCCTGTATATACAGCCACCTGTCAATAGGGACACTGCAGCTCACCCGCGTGCACACAACCTTGCGTCACCTCAGTAAGGGTGAGCAACTGGACACGAATCGTCGCTATTCGAGGACCGGTGCCGCCGATGCGCGACGCGCCTCGAGCGCATCGAGGATGAGATCGAGACCGTAGGCGAACTCACTCGTGTGGTCGTAAGCCGGACTCAGACCGTGATCGACGATCATCTCGTGAAGGAAGGGCAACTCTTCAGCCGGAAGGCGCTCGAGGATGTCACTCGCAACTTCTTCGACGTCGACGGGCCCGCTGATCGGCAGATTCGCCTCCTGGAGAACATATCCGCCGATGTAGCTGTCGATCAGCGAGGCTCCGTGGGCGGCCATCGGGAGTGTGAACCCGGCCTTCCGGAGCACTCCGAGCACAGCGTCGAGATGACGCAGGGTCGCCGAGCCAGGGCTGCGTCGCGAATCCAGCAGACCGAGAGCCCAACGGTGCTGCGACAGGACTGTGCGAGCGGAAAAGGCGCGTCCACGGATTGCATCTCGCCAATCCGCACACTCACTGTCGGGCAGGTCGATCGCCTCGAAGACCGCATCGACGAGGCCGTCGAGAATCGCATCTTTGTTGGGCACGTGGTGGTAGAGCGACATCGCCTCGATGCCCAGCTCCTGGGCCACCCGTCGCATCGTGACGGCCTCGACACCACCCGCGTCGGCAACGCGGATCGCACCCTCGATTACGCGAGTCCTGTTCAGCGACTGTCGCGGTTGCCGTGACACACAGACTCCCCTCCGAGGAACGAATACGTTGACAACCTTACATACGTAAGTCACCCTTACAGGTGTAAGCCAGCCTTACGTTCGTAAGGCGCTCGCGAAGGGAGATCGCAATGCCGATGCCGAGATGGTGGGGACATGTCAACAAGCGAGTGTTCAACCCGCGTGCAATTTCGAGCGGTAAATGGCCGGTACTGACTCACGTCGGACGCACATCCGGCACGACCTACCGGACGCCCCTCGACGCCTATCCGGTCGAGGGTGGCTACGTCTTCATTCTGGTGTACGGATCAGGCTCGGACTGGGTGCAGAACGTCCTGGAAGCGGGAAGCGCTCGACTGTCGGTCGACGAGACGGAGGTGAGACTCGGCACCCCACGCCTCGTCGCGAAAGACGAAGCATTTCAAGCACTTTCCTCAAACGTGTCCCAACCCCCGAGGCTGCTCCGCATCACCGAGTACCTTCGGATGGATCTGATTACGGCCTGAGGGTGCCCGTCACGCGAGGACCTCACGCACGGCGGACCTGACTTCGTCCATGCTGCAACCGGATTCGATCAGTTCAGTACCCGTATGCACCAGCGAGTTGATCAACTTGGCGGTGAGCTTCGGGTCCGACACGCCACGGAGGCGAAGGGCCTCGACCAGCGGAAGCACAAGACTGTCGTGCATTTCCATGATCCGCGAATCTCGAAACGTTTGCGGGGTCAGCGTCGCCAGCGCTCCGACTATCGCATGCTCCCCGTCGGCAACCAGTTGGAGGTTTGCCTCGACGTACGCCCATACCGGATCGTCTGCGCCTGCCATCGCCTCGACGATCTTGTCGTTCCAGCGCGGGAACATGTCTTCGACGACGGCACTGAGGAGATCTTCCCGGGACCGGAAGTAGTGGTAGGCACTCGACCTGGCGAGCCCTGCCTTCGCTGCCACCTCACCGAGCCCCGGCGGCCGGTCCGGGGCCTCGGACAGAAGAGCGTGTGCAGCGTCGAGGAGGGCACGGCGCTGAGCAGCACGATGCTCGACCACAGTGGGCGCATCGATCCTCGGCACCGAATCTCCTCCAGTCCCCTCGCGGGCTTACTCGCTCTGACGCAACCGACCGTCAACCATTTCGAGGATGCGGTCGCAGTGCCCGAGCACGTCGTGATCGTGGGTCACCATGATCGTAGCGACGCCTGCCTCGTGAGTTTCGCGCGAGAGCAGTTCGACCACCTCATGGCTGCGTTTGCGGTCGAGAGCAGCCGTCGGCTCGTCGACGAGCAGTAGTGAGGGATTGCTCATCAATGCCCGAGCGATACCGACGCGCTGGCGTTCACCGCCGGAGAGTTGACCGGGTCGACGATCTGCACGGTGACTCATACCGACCGAGTCGAGCAACTCCTCGGGATCGCGACCCGGCCGCCCCGTGAGCTTGGGAATCAGCCGAAGCTGATCGCGCGCCGTCAGCGCTGGAATCAGGTTGCCGGACTGAAAGACGAAGCCGACCTTGTCTCGTCGAAGTTTGGCGAGAGCACGGGCCGGCATCGCCGACACGTCCACGCCGTCGATGACAATCGTTCCACTCGACGGCCGACCGAGTCCGCCGGCCACAGCGAGCAAGCTCGACTTTCCAGCGCCTGACGGTCCGACGATCGCGACAAGTTCGCCGCACGAGACCTCCAGGTTCACGTTGTCGAGGGCGAGCACGGTGGAGTCACCGTCACCGAATCGAAGACTGACAGCGGTCAATACCAATCCGGTTGTGGTCTTTTCGACTGTGGTCATCGGTTTTCTCCCAATGCGGTGAGCGGGTTGACACGGGTAACACGGACGATGGCAACGGCTGCGCCGACCAGCCCGAGTACCGCCAAGAGCACTGCGCCGTTGACGACTGGGCCGGACTCGAGGGCGAACGGCATCCCCCCGCCTTCGAGCCCCGAACCGAGCCCCAAGCCCAGCAACACACCGAGGCCGATGGAACCAAGCAGCACTACCAGTGCCTGCGCCATGCCGTCACGAAGCAGGAAGCCGGTAGAGGCTCCCATCGCGCGCAACACTGCGAGTTCACGACCGCGCTGAACCGTCCAGATACTGAAGAATGCACCGACCACCAGGGCCGAAATCGCGTACAGAAACGCCTTGATCATCGACATAGTCATCATTTCCGCGGAGAACCCTGGTGAGGAGTCGAAAGATTCCTCGAGCGTCTTTGCGGACGTTCCCGCCGCCGCATCGCCCGACACGAGATCCGGTAACGCGCCACCAATGCCCCGAATCGCAACAACACTTGCTTCGGAATAGGCACTGGCATTGGCGGTTTCGCCGATCTTGGCACCGGCGTGAACCTCCTGCCAAGTACGCAGGGGCAGGTAGGCGACGTCGACGTGACCGAAAGTGCGCTTGTCTTCGGTGAATCCGACAACTGTCAGCTCCGTACCGAGTCGATCGAGTATCACGGTGTCACCGATCGCAACACCGTCGTCACGGAAGGTAGAGCTGACGATGATGTCCGTGTCGGCTTGCAGCCCCCTCCCGTCGGCGGAGACGGGCTCGAGGAAGGAGCCAGGTTCGATGCCGAAGAGCGTGAGATCGACAGGCGTGCCACTGCGAGTTTTTGCATTGACGATCATGTTGCCGAAGAGCTCGGCGTCTTGGACATCGGGTTGCATGCGCCATGCCTGCGCCTGCTCCTCGGTGACGACCGAGCGCGAAAACGCTGAGTCGGCTTTGGTGTCCGGCGCGAAGGCAAACGCCTGAATCGGCGTCCGCTGCAAAGCGGAGACACCGTCGTTTACCAGGCCGGACGAGAGGCCGGACAGAATCACCATCAGGATCGAGATGAGGGCAACCACGGCACCCATCAAGAGGAATCGATTTCGCGCAAACCACAGTTCACGCAGGGCGAGGAACATTCGGGAAGCTCCAAAGTCGTCGGTGCGAGTCACGCCGACTTTTATCGACGCCTTGTCGAAATCATATCGACAAGGCGTCGAAAAACTATGTGAGGTGCGTTACTACTTCCCGTAGTAGACACTCGAGGCGCTGAGCGTCGTATCAGCCCCCGACGCCCACCGGTCGATCCCCGACAATCGAGATTCGATCCATCACACGACGAGCCGGGAAGTAGTCACTGGCCGCGTAGTGCTGGCAGGTCCGATTGTCCCAGAAGGCAACAGTATTCGGCTCCCACTTCAAACGGACCTGAAATTCCGGACGATTGACGTGGCGATACAGCATCGTGAGAAGTTCGTTCGATTCTTCTTCTGACACACCCAAGATCCGTTGCGTGAAGGTCATGTTGACGAACAACACCCGCCTGCCACTTTCCGGAATGATCCGAACCACCGGATGCTGCACAGCGGGGAACTTCGGACGCAACATCTCGACCGCATCCACCGGCATCGACCTGCCGAACGAGTTGATCCAATCGTGTTCTGCAACAAGCGGGTCGATACGCTTCTTGATGTCTTCAGGAAGCAGATCGTAGGCAGCTGCAGTATCGGCCCACAAAGTGTCACCACCCACCTCCGGCACCTCGACCGCACGAAGAACTGCTGCGAACGAAGGAAACTCGTGCCACGTAACGTCGTTGTGCCAGTTGTTCTCGACTCCGCCGACCATCACATCCTTCGCCAGTGTCGTAACATCGACGTCCGTCTGCCCGGGCTGCGTGTACTTGAAGAACGGATGCTGTTCGAGATCGCCCCAACGCTCGGCAAAAGCTCGATGTTCCGCTCGGTCGAGGTCCTGATCGCGGAAGAAGAGGACTTTCCATTCGAGGAGAGCTCGGCGGAGTTCCGCAATCACGGCATCAGACAGACCCCCACCGAGTCGAATACCGGAGATTTCCGCTCCGATCGTCGGCGCGACTGCCTTGACCGCAAAGTGTTCGTACGGTGCCGGAACTACCGACTCGGGATTCCGGCGAGCAACGAGTGGACCGTACGCAGCAAGCGGGTCGGTGGGGATCGGAAAGATTGTTGCCGCAGGAAAAAGGGTAGCCATCAGGGCACTTCCTCGAAATCGCCGATGTCGTAAAGGACAAAAGTCAGATTAAGTCCGTCTCCTTAAAGTGTCAACGGTCACGTTCTCCGGCGCGAATCTTGACCCTGACGCCGCGTCAAGGTTGGAGAATGGTTTTCACAGACGGAATCCGATTCGATCACGGGAGGGCAGGGCGATGATGACCATCGGCGAGCTGGCCAAATTGGCCGGCACCACCGTCAGATCCGTGCGCTACTACCACTCGAACGGCCTTCTCGAAGAACCACAACGCCAACCCAACGGCTACCGCATGTACCGGGCGGTGGACCTGGCACGACTGAGTCGCATCCGCCGCCTGCGCGATCTGGGGATTCCTGTTGCCAAGATCGCCGAACTACTCGACGGCGACGCTCACGACACTCGGACCGCACTCGATGCCCTCGACAAGGAATTGGCGACGAAGGCCGAACAGATCGCTGTTCAGCGTGCGCACATCGAGTCGCTACGCCGCAATGCCGATCCTGAACTACCCGACGCGTTTTCGGAAGTGCTCGCACAGTACGTCGTTGCCGGTGCGCCGACAGCGTGGATCGACAACGAGCGTGAACTTCTGATCCTCGCACTCACGGTCTCCGGGGGCGATCCCGAGGTCTGCGATTCACTCCTGTCCGCCCATCGCCGGGTATTGGCCGAGCCGAACCGCGAGCAGGCCATCGAATTGATAACTCGCATGTATGCCCTCGCCGACGCACCGGCTGACGCGGACACGATTGCGGCCCTTGCCATTCAGTTCTGCGACTTCACCGAGAGCGTGCTACCCGAACAGGCTGCACCGGAGGACGCTTCCCCCACCCGGCTGGTAGCGGTACTGCGCGAACACCAAGCGGATCGACGAACCGTCACCCAGGAAAGATTCGCGAAGGCTGTGGCCGCGGAATTCGCCGCCCGTCAATCCCGCCTCTGAAAACCCCTGATTAACCCCCACATTCGAAGTGGGGTGACCAACACTGCCCGAAAATGGGCTCAACGCAAGGACACGACAATGACTGGATTCACCATGCCCAGATCACGCATGCCTCGACCACGAAGGTGGCTGGCTACCACAATCGCCGCTGCCGCGCTCGCCGTACCTGCATTGGCGGCGTGCTCGGATCCTGCTACTCCGCAGGAAGATCCACAATCGAATCTCAGCGCGTTCTACGAACAGGATCTCGAGTGGGGGCCATGCGCCACAGACACCGGAGCGTCGACCGCAAGTGAATGCGCCATGGTCACAGTACCTTTGGACTATTCCGTCCCTGACGGCAAAACGATCGAAGTGGCGATCTCGCGGGTCGCATCCACCGACCCCGCACAGCGACGCG
>NZ_LVCT01000671.1:0-985 GCF_001647205.1 Rhodococcus sp. EPR-134 | reverse complement strand
GAGCACACCGATCGACTGCGGCGTCGAACAGATGACATGGATGCGGTCGCCGGGCACCACGGACGAGGGATGGAACGAGAGTGTTGCGCTCGCACGCGAGGCCGCTGACACATGCTGGGACAAGTACCCGGACTATCTGCCGCACATCAATACTCAAAACATCGCCCGAGACCTCGACGTGATTCGTGGCGCCCTCGACCAGGAGAAGGCGTCGTACTTCGGGTGGTCGTACGGTACATACCTCGGTGCAACCTATGCTCAAATGTTCCCGGACAGGATCGACCGTGTGGTTCTCGACAGTGCACCGGATCCGAAGAAATACGGATACGAGATGTTCCAGGACATGGGCCCGGCCAACGAGAAAGCGATCGACGGATTCTCGCAGTGGGCAGCAGAACACAACTCCACCTATGCACTCGGATCGACGCCCGCCGAAGTTCGCGCCCTCATCG
Source organism: Rhodococcus sp. EPR-134 (assembly GCF_001647205.1). Classification (NCBI taxonomy): domain Bacteria; kingdom Bacillati; phylum Actinomycetota; class Actinomycetes; order Mycobacteriales; family Nocardiaceae; genus Rhodococcus; species Rhodococcus sp. EPR-134. The sequence goes on along the minus strand of NZ_LVCT01000671.1, from coordinate 533 downwards.
AGAAGCTGATCTCGGACGCGGCCACCACTCCGATACAGATCGGTGATCATGCCGTCGACGATCACGTCCTTCCATTCCTGATGTACGTCAACGGAACCGGCGACACCGAGAAGGAAAGTGAGGCATTCGCACAGGTATTGGTTCAGTTGCGCGATCTCGCCGCAGGCAAGACCGTCGAGAACATCCATCCCCAGCTGACGGGATTGATGCAGGCATGGTTCCAGACCGAACTGGGAACCGGTCCTGACTATGCCGGGACAATCGCCATCGTCTGCGGAGACGTATCGATGCCGAGCGATCCCCAGTGGTACCGCAACAAGTTGGAGGAGCACCGTGATGATCAGCCGATCTTTGCCGGCACACACAACACGATCATGCCGTGCGCGTTCTGGCGCAGTGAGGCCCCTACGCGGATCGACATCGACAACAACGTTCCGGCATTGCAGATCCAGGCAACCGGTGACACCCGCACGACGTACGACGAAGGCCTCGGCATGCATGAAGCGATGAAAGGCTCACGGCTCGTGACAGTT
>NZ_LVCT01000670.1:0-9231 GCF_001647205.1 Rhodococcus sp. EPR-134 | reverse complement strand
CAGAAGACGTGGTGTGCGAGTCGTGACCTCAGCCCGTCAGCTCGCTCTTGATCTCGTTCTTGAGAACTTTGCCGACCTTGGAGCGAGGTAGATCGTCCCAGACGATGACTTGCTTCGGAGTCTTCACACTTCCGATGCGAGCCTTCACGAAAGCCATCACCTCGGCGCCGTCGATGTCGGCGCCGAGGTGCGGTTGCACCACTGCCACAACGCGTTCGCCCCACTTGTCATCCGGCAACCCGATCACTCCGCAGTCCTGAATCCCCGGATACGCCATGAGTGCCTGCTCCACCTCGACCGAATAGACGTTGAAACCGCCGGTGATGATCATGTCCTTCGCACGGTCGACGATGAACAGGAAATTGTCGTCGTCCAGGTACCCGATATCGCCGGTGTGATGCCAGCCGTGGGCTGACGCTTCCGCGGTTGCGTCGGGGTTCTTGTAATAACCCGCCATCACCAACGAACTGCGAATCACCACCTCACCACGCTCGCCACGTCCGAGCAGCGCGCCTTTGTCATCCATGATTCCCACGGTCACCAGCGGCGACGGTCGACCGGCCGAGGAAAGTCGTGACGTTGCGACAGTGCCGTCCGAGCCGAAGTGCTCCTTCGGTGACATCGTCGAAATCATCATGGGGGCTTCACTCTGCCCGAACAGCTGAGCCATGACCGGGCCGATCTTGTCGATCGCCTCCGCGAGTCTGGTCGGGGAGATCGGCGCCGCTCCGTACCAGAAGCATTGCAGCGAGCTGAGATCCGTGGCCGACAGGGCCTCGTGCTCGAGCAGCATGTAGATGAGCGTCGGCGGCAGGAAGGTGTGAGTCACCTTGTGCTTCTGAACGTTCGCGAGGAAGTACCCGAGGTCGGGCTTCGGCATGATCACTACTTCGCCGCCGAGGGCCATGATCGGGAAGCACAGAACACCGGCGGCGTGAGTCAGCGGTGCCAGCGCCAGATACACCGGGCGCCCCTCGAACGGATAACTTATCAAGGTGATTGCGGTCATCGTCTCGATGTTGTGCCCGGTCAACATCACTCCCTTTGGCCGTCCAGTTGTACCACCGGTGCCGACCAGCATGGTGACGTCGTCGGGCGCCGCGGCGTCGAGTTCTTCTTCCCCGAGCCAGCTTTCGAGGGACTGTGCCGATTCCGATTCGCCGTCGATGCAGACGAGCGTCACCAACTGGGGAAGCGCATCCTTGATCTGGTCGACTAGCGGCGCATAGGACTTCTGGAAGAACAGAGCGCGACAATCGAACAAATCCAACAGGTCTCGGTTTTCCGCAGCTTCGTTGCGAGGGTTGATCGGGCACCAGACGCCGCCGGCCCGGCTTATTCCGAATACGCACGAGAACGAGATCGGGTCGTTGCCGGACAGAATCGCGACTTTTTCGCCCGGCGCGATGCCCGAAGCCGCGAGCGAAGCTGCGAAGCGTCGGCTGAACTGTTGCACCTCGCCGTAGGAGAGAGTGCGCTCCCCCATCGTCAAACACGGTGCGGTGGAACCAAGAGAGGCTCCCTTGTCGAGATAGTCGGTCAAACGCATGGGGAGCCTCCAGGGCGGGGCTCCCGGCGCGCTACACGCCGGGAGCCGTGAACATGATGACGAGGGCGACGAGTTAGGCGTTGATGGTTACTTCCGGCTCCAGAGCCAGCCCGAAACTACGTAGCGCGCCGAGCAGTTCGCGATGGCCGAACGCCTGGCAAGCCGAGGCAAGCCCGGTCCGCTTCGGCGCCTGCTGGAGCAGAGAATGCGCTGCATAGGCGTGCAGGAGGCCCGTCTGCTTGTAGTTACAGTTTCCGTGGATCACGACGTGCGAGCGACCCAGCGGGCCCGACGCGTAGACGGAGTCGAGTGAGGTGTTGATGCGCGGATTCTCACGAGGGGGCATACCGGCCTGAACCGATCCGGCGATCTCGGCCAAGGCGGCTTCCTGCTCGTCGGCGGGCAGGGTCTTGATCTGCTCCTCCACGATCTTCTGCGTCGCGACAACGCCTTCCATCACGGTGCGGTCGAACACTCCGCCCGCAGCCTTGACGTTGGAAACTCGCGGATCGTTCTTGAACCACACCGGGTGGCATGTTCCGCCCCACGGCAATGCAAGCGCAGTTTCGTGCTGGCCCGGAACGACGACGTCGAAAGTCTGGCCGGGCGCCCACTGCACGTACTTGTTCTGCTCGAGGTAGTACCAGTTTGCCTTGAGGATGGTGAAGATCGTCTGAGTGGACGCGTAGGTGGGAAATCCCTTCCACAGCACGAGGATGTCGAGCGTATCGAGGCCCGGCGTTTCCAGTGCGATATTGGCCGCGATCTCACCGGTGGTGTACATCTGCGCGATACCGGGCGAGAGAAGCAGGCCCTTCTCCTGATACTTGTCGCTGAACTTCTCCTGGACGTCGAGTACCCAGTCCTGCTCACCGGTGGTATCCATGTAGTGGCAACCGGCATTCAACGCGGCCTCGACGACGGTGCCGCCGAGCTTGATGAACGGGCCGACCATATTACTGACAACCTGTGCGCCGGTGAATAATTCGGTGAGAGCCTCGACCGTGTGCTCGACCTCGACGACCTCGTGATCGACGGTGTCCAATCCGGGGATCTTGTCGAGGACCTCTTGGATGCGAGCGGCGTCGCGGCCGGCTGCGATGAACGGGATGTTGAACTCGCGCAGGTATTCACACACCAGACGGCCGGTGTACCCGGAGACGCCGTAGACGATGACGGGCTTCTTTTCGGACATGTTCGTGGAACCTTTCGAAGACGTGAGAAGGGTGTACGTACGAATGAAGGGCGAGCTACATGCCCATGCCACCGTCGACGGGGAGGCCGATTCCGGTGATGAATCGCGCGGCGTCGGAGGACAAGAACACAACGGCGTCAGCCATGTCGTTCACTTCACCGAGGCGGCCGAGCGGGGTGAGGCCGATGACGTCTCCGACTGCTGCTTCGGCGCTGGGCCAGAGACCGAGCTTCTCCATGTCCGCCGCGAGTCCGAGACCCATCTCCGTGGCGACAAGACCCGGGTAGATGCAGTTGACGCGGACTCCGTAGCCGAGCTTGCCCGACTCGGCGGCGGCAACTCTGGTGAAGCGATCGACCGCGGACTTGGTCGCGGAGTATCCACTGATCCCGGGAAACGGAATGGTTGCGGCCACTGAAGAGATGTTGATGACGGAACCGCCGGTTCCGGCTACGCCACCCGGACGCATGCTGCGCAGTCCGTGTTTGGTTCCGAGCGCTGTTCCGAGGATGTTGACCTCACACATACGGCGGATGTCGTTCGGATCGAGGTCGACCACCAGCGAGGAAATCTCGATGCCTGCGTTGTTGACGAGGATGTCGAAGCCGCCGAGAGTCTCCGCGGTGGCGGCGACTGCCCCTTCCCAGTTGGCATCGTCGGTGACGTCCAGCTTTACGAAGCCGGTTTTGACTCCGCCCGAACCAACAGCCTCTGCGGTGGCACGACCCTCGTCTTCGAGAACGTCGCCGATCATCACTGACGCCCCCGCCTTCGCCAACGCCTCAGCCATTCCGGCTCCGAGCCCCTTGGCACCACCTGTGACCAGTGCTTTTCGTCCCTCGAGATCAAACACGCTCATTTTCGACTGCCTCCATGACTGAAACGACTCTCGCGATGCCACCGTTCACAGCGACGCTGCCAAGTGGTGTGAGTCACAGAGTATTCAACTTTGGACGAGTGTCAAGAGAAATCTTGACGACTGTCAAGATTTTGTTACACGCTCGTCAAAGACCAGGGGTTACACTGATTCGGACGCGGTGATCGTGCCGCTGTGGAAACCGCAGGGAACAGGACGTGCCATCGTGACCACGACAGTCGAGAAGCCTAGTGGGGCAGGGAAAAAGGCTGCACCTAGCTCACCGGGCCAGCAGTCCGACTCCGCCAAGCGGTCCAACGCAGACAAGGTGTCGCGTCGCCAGGTCGACAAATTCTCCGAGCGACGTGATCAACTCGCCGAGGCCGCACTGCAAACCCTGGCCGAATTGGGCTACGCACGCACGAGCCTGCGCGAAATCGCCCAGAATTCGGAGTTCTCCCACGGCGTCCTGCACTACTACTTCAGCGACAAGGTCGATCTCATCACCCACTGCGTGCGCCACTACAAGGCACGCTGCGTCACCCGCTACGACGGCATCGTCGCCACCGCGAAGACACCGGAGGAACTGAAAACCGGTTTCGGCGCACTGCTCGCCGAGACCATGATCGAAGAACCCACGATGCACCGCCTCTGGTACGACCTGCGCGCGCAGTCGATGTTCGAGGAGTCGTTCCGAGCCGACGTCGCCGCGATCGACGAGAGTCTCGAAAACATGATCTGGCGCATTGTTTCTCGCTACGCCGAACTTCTCGACGTAGAGGCATCGGTCACCTCGGCGGCGATGTACGCAATCTTCGACGGCCTGTTCCAGCAGAGCCTGCTGCGCCATCTGTCCGGCGATCAGACTGCCGCAAACTATCTTTCGGAGAGCGTCCAGCAGATGCTGCCTCTGGTAGTGCCCACTCCCTGATCAGCGAGCAGCGATGCCTTCCGCGACGTACCTGGCTCCGCGATCGAATTCTCCGACCACGTCGTAATCGGCGTCTTGCCGCCAGAAGCGGACCAACGCTCCGTACGTACCACCGATCATCTGTGCGAGAAAGAGCGGCGGGTAGTCCGATCTCACTTCGCCGGCTTCGATACCGGCAGTGACGATCCGGAGAAGTTCCACGTGGAACCGATGATCGTGGGCCGCCCCCGCTCCGGAGGAGGCGAAGTCGCGCTCGAGTTCTGCAGTCACCATGCGCAGATAGCGCGGATGCATGATCGCTTGCTGCGCAAAGTCCTGAAAAATCCGGGAGATCCGATCAGAAGTCGGCATCGGCGATTCCATGAGCTGATCCACCAGTGCCGCAAGCTGATCGAGATGATCACTGTGCAACGCCTCGAGAACCGAGTCCTTGCCCTGGAAGTAATTGAAGAAGGTGGCTCGCGACACCTCGGCACGCTCGGCGATGTCGTCGACGGTCGTGCTGGCGAAACCCTGCGCCGAGAACAGAATTCGAGCAGCCGAGAGCAACCTGTCGTTGGTATCGCGCTTGTTCTGTTCTCGTTTGGAAATCACGTCGACCTGCCCTTCTCCGCCTCAGAACACAGTCTTCGCCACAGTCCGGAATGTGTCCAATGTCCGTCCCGTCAGGTGACGCACCTCCGCCTCCGATAGGTGGACTACAGTCCAATTATGTCGACTGTTTCCACCGAACGCCATGACCGCGTTCTCATCGTCAGGATCGAACGCGAAGAACGCCGTAACGCGATCAACCGTGAGACTGCCGAGGGAATCGAAGCCGCGCTGAATCTTCTCGACGACGACCCTGATCTGTGGGTCGGCATCATCACCGGAACCCCCAACATCTTTTGCGCCGGAACCGATATCCGAGAGCGGGCCGACCTTCGCATGCCTCGCGGCGGTGAGTACGGCGTCATTCGGCGCCGGCGGAACAAGCCCCTGATCGCTGCAGTCGAGGGCTACGCGCTTGGTGGCGGTTTCGAAATCGCACTGGCCTGCGATCTGATCGTCGCCTCTGCCACAGCGCAATTCGGCCTTCCCGAAACCAAACGCGGTCTGGTTGCGACGTCCGGCGCACTCTTTCGGGCTCCTCGCGCGCTTCCGATCAACGTCGCCCGTGAACTCTTGATCACCGGCCGCACACTCGATCCCGAACGGGCAAAGGACCTCGGCGTCGTCAATGCAGTCACTGCCCCTGGTAAGGCACTCGACGAGGCACTGGTGATGGCAGCGGAGATCTGCGAGTCCTCCCCCACCTCCGTGAGTCTGAGTCTGAAGGCCATCGAGGCTCTCTACGCCGACGCCGACGCCGACGGATGGAAGGTCACCGACGACGCCAAGGACGCAGTGTTGCGCTCTCCGGACATCGCCGAAGGACTCGACGCTTTCGCCAATCGTCGGACACCCCGGTGGAGCGGACTGCCGCCCGCATGACAGACCACAATCCGAGACAGATTTCCTATACGTCTGGTCGGAAAGGGTATGAACCGGTTACAGTCTCTCCTGTGACGGGAATCGGCGCATACAAGACGGGCACGCTGCTGACGCGGCGGCGCCATGTCGACTTTGCGCATGTCTGTACATCCGGGTGTCCGATCTACTGATCGGACCTACGACGTGAGCGCCGCTCACGTCGATACTCGTATGTACACCCAGATCAGGGGACATTTCTGTCATGACCACCGCCTCCATCTCACACCTGAGTTCCGTCGTAGCAGCCAACGCCGACGCCATCGACAAAGACGCCAGCAAAGCGCACGTCGTATTCAAGGCTTCCGCCCAGGCGCACGACGCCGTTGCCAGCACCATTTCTCTCGGTAAGTACAGCGTCGAGGTCGACGAGCCGCCGGCCCTCGGCGGCGAGAACACCGCAGCCAATCCTGTCGAGTACTACCTTGCTTCCCTGCTCTCCTGCCAGGTGGTCACCTACCGCGTCTGGGCGGACAAACTCGGTATCGCTCTCGACGACATCTCGGCCAGAGCCGAAGGTGACCTCGACGTTCGTGGATTCTTCGGCTTCGACGACGCCGTCCGTCCGGGATTCTCCGAGGTCCGCGTGGTCGTCACCCTGACCGGCCCCGAAACCCGCGAGCGCTACCTGGAACTGCAGGAAATGGTCGACGCCCACTGCCCCGTACTCGATCTCACCCGCAATCCCGTCCCAGTGCATACAGTCGTCGAAACCGCCTGACCCGCACCAACCCACCTTCACCACGGAGTATGAATTCATGAGCGAGAACACCCCCGTCGATACCGATCCGACCGCCGATTGGTCGTTCGAAACCAAGCAGGTCCACGCCGGACAGGGCCCGGACAGCGCTACCAACGCTCGGGCGCTTCCGAGCTACCAGACCACCAGCTACGTCTTCGACAACACCGACCATGCGGCGGCGCTCTTCGGCCTCGCCGAGCCGGGCAACATCTACACCCGCATCATGAACCCGACGCAGGACGCCGTCGAGCAGCGCATCGCCGCCCTCGAAGGCGGAGTCGCGGCTCTGCTGGTTGCGTCCGGTCAGGCCGCCGAATCCTTCGCGATCCTCAACCTCGCCGAGGCCGGGGACCACATCGTCTCAAGCCCTCGCCTGTACGGCGGCACGTACAACCTCTTCCACTACACGCTGCCCAAGCTCGGTATCACCGTCGACTTCGTCGAGGACCCGGACAACCTCGATCACTGGCGTGAGGCAATCCGTCCGAACACCAAGGCGTTCTACGGCGAAACCATCTCCAACCCCAAGAACGACGTGTTCGACATCCCCGGCATCAGCGCAGTCGCCCATGAGCACGGCATCCCGCTGATCGTGGACAACACGGTCGCAACTCCGTACCTCATTCAGCCACTGAAGCACGGCGCCGACATCGTCGTCCACTCCGCCACCAAATACCTTGGCGGACACGGCACCGCGATCGCCGGCGTCATCGTCGACGGTGGCACCTTCGACTGGACCCAGGGACGCCACACCAACTTCACGACCCCCGACCCCAGCTACCACGGCGTCACCTTTGCCGATCTCGCTGCACCCGCCTACGCCCTCAAGGCACGCGTTCAGCTTCTGCGCGACCTCGGCTCGGCCATCGCACCGTTCAACGCCTTCCTCATCTCGCAGGGTATCGAGACACTGAGCCTGCGCATCGAGCGCCACGTGTCCAACGCCCAAAAGGTCGCGGAATTCCTCGAGGGCCGCGCCGAGGTCACGTCGGTCGCGTACGCCGGACTGGAATCCTCGCCCTGGCACGAGCGCGGAAAGCAGCTGGCTCCCAAGGGAACCGGCGCCATCGTCGCGTTCGAGCTCGCCGGTGGAGTCGACGCAGGCAAGAAGTTCGTCAACGCCCTGACGCTGCACAGCCACGTCGCCAACATCGGTGACGTTCGCTCACTCGTCATCCACCCCGCGTCGACGACGCACTCGCAGCTCACCCCCGAGGAGCAGCTCGCTTCGGGCGTCACGCCGGGGCTCGTCCGCCTCGCGGTCGGCATCGAAGGGATCGACGACATTCTCGCCGACCTCGAAACCGGTTTGGCCGCAGCAGCTTCCTGATCTATCGCACGAAAAAGCTCGGCCCCGATATGCATTGGGACCGAGCTTTTTCGTTGCGTAAGAGCTAGCTCTTGGGAGTGAACGCGGCCAGCGGTTCACTCTCGGACCAGTCATGGCCCCAGTAGCTGTCGGCCGTGATTTCCTCAGCGGTGTAGAAGGCTTCGTCGACAAGCATGCCTTCGCAGCCGAACTCCAGATCCCATCCACCCGGTGCGCGCACGTAGAACGACACCATCTTGTCGTTCGTGTGGCGACCCAACGTCGAGGAGATCGAGAAGCCGAGCTTGGCAACACGATCGAGAGCCTGACCGACGGCGTCGAGAGTCTCGGCTTCCATCATCAGGTGCACGAGACCGGGCTCGTCAACCGGCGGCGCCGGGCACAACGCCAGGCTGTGGTGGCGCTGGTTGACACCCATGAAGCGAACGCGGCGAGCCGGCGGCGGCGCATCGATACCGCCGAGACGGATGGAACCGCGCGGGAGGAATCCGAGCACCTCGGTGTAGAAGGTGTATGCCTCGTCGAAACGCGTAACCGGAAGCACCACATGGCCGAGGCCCTGATCGCCGGTGACGAAACGGCCGCCGTGCGGGGTGACCAACGGGCTGTGGTCGAGTACCGGTCCGAAGAAGACCTCGACTCGGTTGCCGTTGGGATCGTCGAATGCGATGACCTGCTCGGCATCGCGGTAGCTGGCGTCGACCTCGGAAAGAACCTCGACCTCGACTCCGGCCTTCTCCACTGCTTCACGAACACGCTGGAGCGCGAACTGATCTCGCACTTCCCAGCCCACTGCGAGAGCCTTGTCCGTCTCACCGGGCAGGACGATCAGTCGCGCAGGACGCTCGTCCAGGCGCAAGTAGAGGCCGTCGGCTTCCGGGCCACTACCGACCGCGAGGCCGAGTCCGTCGACCACGAGCTCGCGCCAGCGAGCCACGTCCTGCGTTTGGATCCTGAGATACCCCAGGCCCCGAATTTCAGTCATGCCTAACCGTCCTTGCTTCGAAAGTATTTGTGGGACTAGATCATCGAGCGGTGGATACCCTGCGGTTCGCCACCGAGCTGCGAGAGCGTCGACGCATGGAAAATGGAGCCAGGTACGTGGATCGCGTGCGCGAG
>NZ_LVCT01000669.1:0-10767 GCF_001647205.1 Rhodococcus sp. EPR-134 | reverse complement strand
GAAAATGCACGAGAACGGGAACTTGTACAACGTCTCCGTACGGCCCGCTTCCTTCCACGCCGTCCCGTCGTACACCTTTCCGGCGTCGATCGTGCGGTAAGTCGGCAGGAATGCGTCCTTGACGATCAGGTCCTTCGACCCGGTTCCGCGCAGGCCCACGACATTCCAGCTGTCCTGGTCGATGTCGTAATCCGAACGCGGCAACAGCACGTGCAGGTGCTTCGGCGGCATCAACGGCTTGCCGGACTCGTCACCGACCATCGCACCGATCATGATCCAGTCGCAATGATCGGTACCCGAGGAGAACGACCAACGACCGTTGAGGATGTACCCACCCTCGACCGGCCTCGCCACACCCATCGGCGCATATGGCGACGCCATCCACGTATCGGGATCGGTTCCCCACACCTCTTCCTGAGCCTTGCGGTCGAAGAACGCAAGCTCCCACGGATGCACACCGACGATGCCGCTGACCCAGCCCGTGGCACCGTCCATCGCGCCGATAGCCATTGCCGTCTCGGCGAATTCACGCGGATGCGCCTCGAGGCCTCCGAACTCCTTCGGCTGGAACATCCGGATGACGCCGGAGTCGCGCAAGCGCTTCGCGCTGCCGTCCGTCAAGCGCATCAGCTTGTCACCCTCGACTCCGTCGGCGCGGATCTCGTCGGCGAACTGTGAGATGTTGTCCAGAACCTGACCCATGATTTTTCCGGCTTTCTGGTTTCGCTACCCGGCGAGTGCCTGGGCAGAATGAAAATCTGTTGGTGAAACGGTGGCAGGTAGCCCACCGAAGTGCAGAAACGCTTCCCGGTGAGTGGGAGCCCCCCTGTGCGCCTTTTTGGTAGTGGGGGCTACCAAAAAGGCGCACGGGCCTTACTTGCCTTCTGGACGCGTCAGAAATGCCAGAACGGACGCGACCCAGGCGTCGCGAGCTTCGATCATCGTCCAGTGTCCGCAGTTGGGGAAGATGTGAACTTCGCCGTTGGGGATGTCGCGCATCGGCAGAATCGCCATGTCCACGGGGCTGACGCGGTCGTCGCGTCCCCAGGTCAACAGCGTCGGCGCCTTGATCTTGTTCAGCTGCGCCCAGTACGGCACGGCGGTCGACGCAGCGGCAGCCGCGCCCATGGCGGCCATGGCCTTGCTGCTGTACATACGACGGGCGATCTCGAGCGTCGTCGGCTCGGTGGCCAGGGCCCAACGCTCTTCGATGAGCTGCTCGGTGACGACGGCACGGTCGAAGACCATCGAATGCAACCAGCGGACCAGGGCTTCGCGGGTGGGGTTGTCGGTGAACTCCATGAGGAGTTTGATGCCTTCACCGGGCCCCGGCGAGAAGGTGTTCTTTCCCATGCCGCCGATGGTGACGAGCTTGCTCACCCGGTGCGGCTCGTCGATCGCGACCTTGGTGGCGACGATGCCGCCCATGGAGTTACCGATCATGTGGACCGGGCCGAGGCCGAGGCCGTCGAGGAACATCCCGACCGACGCCTGCGCCATCATCATCGGATGGTCGGGGCCGGGATCGCTGACGCCGAATCCGGGAAACTCGAGAACGTAGCAGTGGAAGTGCTCCGCGAAGTCCGCGAGAACGCCGCGGTAGTTACGCCAACCGGTGACGCCGGGGCCCGATCCGTGCAGCAGCAGGAGCGGCGGGCCGTCGCCGGCTTCGTGGTACCGGAGCAAACCGAGATCGGTCTGCAGTTCCTTCAGAGTTCCCTCGTAGCTCAGTTCAGTCGTCATGGTCCGAACGGTGCCATCAGTACCGCTGAGCTGCTATGACTCGTCCCGATCAGCGAGACAAGTCGATCAAAATACGTCAGATCCAGTGGTCGGACGACGCTGCCAGCAGGCGATCCATCGTCTCCGCCGAGAACGTATTGGTCGGAACGGGAGGCGTTTTGCGGCCGCGGCGAGGAGCACCCAGTTCGGGGTACAGCGTCCGTGAGACCTCGCGAGCCGCGTCGACGACCAGCGGAGCAACTCGCTCGAGCTGAGCGGTCCGCATGTCACCACACAACGCGATGCTGCCGACGGGACCCTCGTGTCCGCGAATTGCCGAAGCCACACAAGCGACTCCACGCGCTGACTCCCCGCGTTCGAAGGCCAGTCCCCGACGCTGACGGATGCGGTTCAGTTCCTGGTGGAGCACAGCGACGTCGGTGATCGTGTTCTCGGTACAGCGGGGAAGAGAAGACCCGAACAGAGCGTCGACGCGCTCGGGGTCGATCCACGCCAGCATCGCCTTGCCACCAGCCGTCGAATGAGCGAGCACTCTGCCGCCGACGCGGGACGGGAGCGCCGCGGCGAATCGTCCGCCGACCTTGTCGAGATAGACGCTCTCGCGTCCGTCGAGCACCGATAGGTGAACGACCATGCCGGTCTGCAGGTGCAGTTCGTGCAGAAGCGGTGCAGCGGCTTCGCGGATCTGGCTGTGGCCGCCGTCGCCACCACCGAGGCCGAGCGCACGACGCCCGAGGCAGTAGCCGAACGATGCGTGATCGACCCAGTCCAGCTTGACCAGCTGATCGAGAATGCGGTGGACCGTGGAGCGCGGCAACTGAGTACGGCACGCGACCTCTTCCAGCGTCAGCCGCGCGGCGCGGCCGTCGAAGGCGTCGAGAATCAGTGTCATCCGCTCGACCATCGACGGCGGCAGATCCTTCTTGGGTTGCCCACCGGCAGTCTGGACGGTGGACAGTGTGTCGTTCATGTCAACAATGGTCATGGACGCCTCCCGAAAACTGGAATTGATTCTACCGACTATAACCCAGGTCACAGTTTCTGGAAAGTGAATCGATCTTTTCGATCCCGATCAGCGGTAATTCACCTGCCGCTGGGCGAGTGGGGACGCTATAAACGCCCGATGCACCTGGGAATCGTCACGCCGGTCCTGATTCAGCACCCGAGCACGCGCTCGGAGTGGGAGGCAAGTGCTGACATCGGCGAGATCGCCACAGTGGCCGCCACGGCGGATCGACTCGGTTTCCATCATCTGACCTGCAGTGAACACGTGGCGGTCCCCGAGGAGATTGCCGCCGAGCGCGGCGGAACCTACTGGGATCCGCTCGCCACCCTTGGTTTTCTCGCCGCGCGTACATCACGAATCCTGCTGGCGACCCAGGTGCTGGTGTTGGGCTACCACCACCCCCTCGAGATCGCCAAGCGTTACGGAACGCTTGATCGCGTCAGCAATGGACGCCTGATACTCGGCCTCGGGGTGGGGACTCTGAAACAAGAATTCGATCTCATAAATGCTCCATTTGCCGACCGAGGAGCGCGCGCTGACGATGCCTTGGCCGCACTTCGGGCATCACTGTCGACGCCGACTCCGGAGTATCACGGCGAGTTCTACGACTACTCCGGATTTGTCGTCGAACCCCACGCCGTCCAGAAACGGGTGCCGCTGTGGATCGGCGGCCGGACCAAGAGATCGCTGCGCCGGGCCACCACACACGGCGACGGGTGGGTGCCGTTCGGGCTGCGATTCTCCGAACTGAAGGAAATGCTCGATGCCGCGACGCTCCCCGACGGATTCGACGTGGTGCTTCCCGCCGGTGCGCCGCTCGATCCTCTCGGCAATCGCGAATCCACCCTTCGCGCCTTGACTCGCGTCCGTGACGCCGGGGCGACCATCGCCAGCTGCTCGGTCGGCGCTCGAAGCGTCGAGCACTACTGCGAACAACTCGAAGAACTTCACCGAATCGCCCTCGCCGAGGGCTTTTCTTTCACCACTTCCTGATTCCCCGACAATTCAATGCAAAGGACGTACCGATGACCGACTCGACCGCCCTGATCGAATCCCTGCTCGCCCGAGTGGAATTGCTCGAGGACAAGCTCGCGATCACCGAACTGCTGACCACATACAGCCCTGCCGTCGACAGCGGATCAGCCGACGAGGTCGCGAACCTGTGGCTCGAGGACGGCGTCTACGACGTCGATACAGGTGCGATGCACGGCCGCGGCGAACTGCGCGCGATGGTTCACAGCGCCTCACACCAGAACTGGATCATGAACGGCGCGGCCCACATGATGACACCCGCCCACATCCGCATCGACGGCAACAAGGCCGTCGCGACCTGCCATTCGCAGTTGGTCATCAAAGATCCCGAGAACCCGACGGGATTCAAGGTCCTCCGCATCACCGCAAACCGTTGGGAACTGATCAAGACGGACGGCGAGTGGAAGGTCGAACTGCGTACCAACGCCCTCCTCGACGGCCGACCCGAGGCTCGCGCTCTCCTGGCTGCCGGCGTGACGGCCTAACCGGCCTGTGCGCGGTTAGGGACCCTCTGCGGTCGGTAACCGCGCACAGCTGTTGAAAGTTCGGCTCCCCGAACTCTATAGTTCACTTATTCGAACCAACAGGTCCGAGTATGTGTGACCAGGAGACCGATGAGCACCAGTACGCAAGAGCCGACGACTCCGCGCCGACGACCCACGGGGAGATCCATCGCCCTGCTCGGTCCGGCGTTCGTCGCGGCAATCGCGTACGTCGATCCGGGCAACGTCGCCGCCAACCTCACCGCCGGCGCCAAGTACGGCTACCTCCTCATCTGGGTACTCGTACTCGCCAACGCGATGGCCGTCCTCGTGCAGTATCTGTCCGCGAAACTCGGTCTCGTCTCCGGCAGATCCCTGCCCGAAATGCTGGGTCAGCGCCTGCGTAAGAACAACCGCCGCGCGTTCTGGCTCCAGGCCGAGATGATGGCGATCGCGACCGACGTCGCCGAAGTCATCGGCGGCGCCATCGCACTCAACCTGCTCTTCAACATCCCGCTCTTCCTCGGCGGACTGATCACCGGATGCGTGTCGATGGTCATCCTGACGATCCAAAGTCGGCGCGGACAGCGCACTTTCGAGTTCGTGGTCATGGGATTGCTGGCCATCATCACCATCGGCTTCCTGACCGGGCTCGCCTTCACCGACGTCTCCGGCAGCGAGGCCGTCGCCGGACTGGTCCCCCGCTTCGAAGGAACCGAGACCGTACTGCTCGCCGCCAGCATGCTCGGAGCAACGGTCATGCCGCACGCGATCTACCTTCACTCCGCATTGGCACGTGATCGCCACGGCCACATCAAACCCGGCCCACGGTTGCAGCGATTACTCAAAGTCACCCGTTGGGATGTCGTTGTCGCGTTGATCATCGCCGGTGGCGTGAACATCGGCATGCTGCTGCTGGCCGCTTCGGCGCTGCGCGGAGTACCCGGCACCGACACCATCGACGGCGCGCATGCCGCGATCGAGAATTCGCTCGGCCCGGGCGTAGCCGTGGTATTCGCGATCGGCCTCCTCGCCTCCGGACTCGCGTCGACCTCCGTGGGATGCGCGGCCGGCGCCGAGATCATGCATGGTCTTCTGGCCATTCGGATTCCGGTGATCACACGCCGGATCGTCACGCTCATCCCGGCACTGATCGTGCTCGGACTCGGCGTCGACCCGACGCTGGCGCTCGTGCTCAGCCAAGTGGTCTTGAGCCTGTGCATCCCCTTCGCGATCATCCCGCTGGTGCGAATGACCTCGGACCCCGAACTCATGGGCGACGCGCGCAATGCCCCGCTCACGACCGTCGCGGCGTGGATTGCGGCGGGCTTGATCGTTGCACTCAACGTCGCTCTGCTGGTTCTGACGGTGACAGGCTAGAGCACCGGAGCCACCCAACGCGTCCCTCACAAACGCGCTGGACGGCTCCGGCCGGACTAGGAGACTTGCTCGGCGAGAGTGGCCTTGGCCCAGCGATAGTCGGCCTTTCCGCTGGGAGAACGCCTGATCGACGGAACGTTCATGACGGTGCGCGGCACTTTGTACCGAGCGACCTGCGACGCGCAATGCTCACCGATCTCGGCAGCGTCCGGGACGTCGAAGCCTTCGCGGGTCGTGATGACCGCAGCGACGCGCTCACCGAACTTCGCATCCGGAATTCCCGCGACCAAAGCGTCGAGCACCGCCGGGTGACTCTTGAGCGCCTGCTCGACCTCTTCCGGATACACCTTCTCCCCGCCGGTGTTGATGCACTGAGAACCACGTCCCAGCAAGACGATCGAGCCGTCGGCTTCCACGCGTCCGACGTCGCCGAGCACCGACATCCGCACCCCGTCGATCACCGGGAACGTAGCCGCGGTCTTGACCGGATCATTGAAGTAGCCGACCGGCACGTGACCGCTGCGAGCGATGTAGCCGGTCTCGGGCGATCCCGGCTCCAGCGGCCGCATCCTTTCGTCCACGACGCGGGTCTCGTCGCGAGCGGCGATGCGCATCAGGCCGTCTTCGCCGATCTCCAGATTGCCGTCGACGCCCGACTCCGAGGAGCCGAATCCGTCGCGGATCACCAGGTTCGGAAGCATCGACTTGAGCTGCTCCCGCAGTGAGAGCGAGAACAAGGCTCCGCCGGACGAGACCATTCCGACCGTGCTGAGGTCGTAATCTGCTGCGTTTGCTGCCAATTCGTCTGCGAGCGGACGTGCCATCGCGTCTCCGACGACGGTGATGGAGACGGCCTTCTCACTTCCGGCGAGCTGGAGCGTCGTCTTCGCGTCGAACCGCGCCATGAGAATTGCGTTGGCGCCCATGAAGAATCCGGTGAACAGCGAGTACGACGCCGCACCGTGCATCAGGGGTGCGGTACTGAGCATGTTCATCGCGGGGACGTTCGGCACCGCGGCGAACAGAGCCTCAGCGGTCGTGTGCGGCGGACCGAACGGATTTCCGCCGGTGAGCGCCGCGAAGTAGAAGTCTTCATGACGCCACATGACGCCCTTGGGCATCCCTGTCGTGCCGCCGGTGTAGATGACGAAGAGGTCGTCGTTGCTGCGGGGCGCGAAGTCACGAGTGGCGGCCTGCTCCGCGGCAGCGTCGGCAAATCGAACGACGTCGACGCCTTCGATATCGCGGACGGCTGACTCGCCGACGACAACGACGTGCTTGATGCCGGGCGCGGCCGGGAGAACCGTCTCCACGACGGAAACGAACTCCTCGTCCACGATCAGTGCCACCGACTGCGAATCGTTGTACAGATAGGTCAGTTCGGCGTCGACGTAGCGATAGTTGACGTTGATCGGGACCGCACGAATCTTGAGGCAGCCGAGCAAACTCTCGACGAACTCGATGCTGTTGCGCATGTGCAGAGCAACGTGATCGCCGGGCCCGACACCGACGCTCGCCAGGTGGCGGGCGATGCGATTCGAGCCCTCGTCCAGCTCGACGTAGGTGCGACGACGACCATCGCACACGAGCGCCGTGCGGTCCGGAATCAGATCCGAGATGCCCTCGTACAGATCTGCCAAATTCAGTGACACTGCTGGTGCCTTCCTTGATGTCCGGCCCGGTGAATTCGGGGCCGACCGTACTGCGTTTTCGGTGGGAACTATCCGACCCTGGAGCCGACGAATGCGGCCGAGAACTGAGCGGATCGGTGGTGACGCAAACGCGTACGCGGTGGGATCGCCGCGTCGCCCCAAGGTGGCATGCAGCGCTCGTGACCCAGATCACCGCTCCCGCTGAGTGAGACTCCTCCTCAGTCGGCCAAACTTCTGTTCAAAACTAGAACTAATTCTGATTTCGCTCGAATGATTTTTTCGGAACGACTACCGAACTCTCGACTTCAAATTAGAATGAATACTAATTTTGCTATACCTACCCGCCAGACCGGATCGAAGGAGCACGACATGACGCAATCACTGAGCTTGGAAGGCAAAGTTGCCGCCGTCACCGGCGCCGGCGCCGGCCTGGGTCGCGCCGAAGCACTCGGACTCGCGGCTGCCGGTGCAGCCGTCATCGTCAACGACATGGGTACAGCGGCCAACGACGTGGTCGACGAGATCAAGGCCGCAGGTGGACAGGCACTCGCCATCACCGGCGACGTCTCCGACTGGTCACTCGGCGGGCGCATCATCGAAGAGGCCGTCAAGAACTTCGGATCATTCGACATCCTCGTCAACAATGCAGGCATCCTGCGCGACAAGATGATCTTCAACCTGACCGAATCCGATTGGGACGACGTCATCCGCGTGCACCTCAAGGGCCACGCGGCCACCTCGCACGCAGCCGCAGTCCACTGGCGCGCAGCCAGCAAGGCAGCCGACGCACCGGTCTACGGCCGCATCATCAACACCTCTTCCGAGGCTTTCCTCTTCGGCAGCGCCGGGCAGCCCAACTACTCGGCAGCCAAGGCCGGTATCACCGCGCTGACGCTCTCGAGCGCAGCAGGTCTCTCCCGCTACGGCGTCCGCACCAACGCGATCTGCCCCCGTGCCCGCACCGCCATGACGGCAGAAGCCTTCGGCGAGAACAACACCGGCGTCGTCGGCCTCGATCCGCTTGCACCCGAGCGCGTCGCGACCCTCGTCAGCTACCTCGCATCCCCCGATTCCGACGAGATCAACGGACAGGTCTTCGTCGTCTACGGCAAGATGGTGGCGTTGATGGAAGCACCCAAAGTCGAGAACCGTTTCGACGCAGCCGGATCCGCGTTCACCGTCGAAGAACTCGGTGGCCAGCTCTCGTCTTACTTCTCCGGCCGTGGGCCGTACGAGACCTACGCCGCCTACAGCATCGCCGGCCTCGAAAAGATCGCACTTGCAGTCGACGAGACCGCAACAGTTTGAGCAGCACTTACGAAGAGGAGCGTTTCATGAGGTTGAACGGCAAGGTAGCGATCGTCACCGGCGGCGCCGGTGGAATCGGTCGCGCTGTCACCCGAGTCTTCGCCCGTGAAGGCGCGAAGGTCCTGTTCGTCGACATCAACGACGAGCAGGGCCAGGCCCTCGAACAAGAACTGGCCGGCTCCGGCAAGTTCCTGAACGTCGACCTTGCTGCCGCCGGTTCGGCCGAGCAGATCCGTGACGCCGCGCTCGAGGCTTTCGGCAAGCTCGACATCCTGGTGAACAACGCTCACGCGTCCCGTCAGGCTCCGTTGCTCGAAACCACGCAGGACATGTTCGACCTGTCCTTCAACACCGGTTTCTACCCCGTTGTCCACCTCATGCAGGCGTGCCACGACGAACTCGCGAAGACCAAGGGTTCGGTCGTCAACTTCGCATCGGGTTCAGGTTTGGACGGAATGCCCACCCAGACGTCCTACGCTGCGGCCAAGGAAGCTGTGCGAGGCCTGACGCGCGTCGTCGCCAACGAGTGGGCGCCGGAAGGCATTCGGGTCAACGTGGTCTGCCCGTTCGCCGCCACCGAAGGCGTCGTCAAGTGGCAGGAAGCCTTCCCTGAGCGCGCAGCCGCATCGGTTGCCAAGGTGCCCCTCGGACGCATCGGTGATCCCGAAACCGACATCGCTCCCGTCGTGGTGTTCCTGGCGAGCGAGGATTCCAAGTACATGACCGGACAGACGTTGATGGCCGACGGCGGCAGCATCAAATTGCGATGAGCGAAATACTTCTCGGTGGGCTCAGCTCACCGAGAAGAGCTTGGCAGCGTTGTCGTGCACGACGGCTCGCAGCCATTCGTCTCCGAGATCGAAGCGCGTAACCGCTTGCAAGGCTGTGAGATACGGGTACGGAATGTTCGGGAAGTCGCTACCGAACAGAATCCGGTCCTGCATGTCGACGAGCCGTGATACGTCCGCCTTCGGGAAGGCACACTGCTATTCCGTGAAGTCGGTGAACGCCATGGTCGTATCCAGGCGGACATTGCCGTAAGCCTCTGCCAGATCGAGGAATTCGCTGTACTCGGGCATCCCCATGTGGGCGACGATCAACGACAGGCGCGGGTACCGTGCGAGCAGCGAAGCAATGCGATCAGGTCCCGTGTACTCCCCCGGCGCCGGTCCCGATCCACAATGGATCACGATGGGCGTCTCGGAGTCCTCGAGCTGACCCCAGACCTTGTCGAGCAGAGGGTCGTTCGGGTCGTAGTTTCCGACCTGGATGTGGGACTTGAAGATTCGCGCGCCCGAATCCAGGGCCTTTCCGACGTACGACGCCGCCGACTCCTCGGGATAGAACGTGGCCGTGTGCAGGCAATCGGGCGTTTGCGCGGCAAATTCGACGGCCCACTGATTGAGCCACTCGGCCATCGCGTGCTTGTGCGGGTAGATCATCGACGTGAAAGCCCGGACACCGAACTCGCGGAGACGGTGTACCCGCTCCTCCTCGGCAAGTCGGTAGGCGATGGGCCATGGTCGACCGATCATCGGTCCCGCCGAATCGAAGTAGCCCCACACCTTGTCCATAACGCTCTTCGGCATGAAATGGGTGTGGACGTCGATCACGCCAGGAACACCCAACTCGCGCCAAAAAGCCCGAACCTCGGCGATCTCCTCCGGTCCGGTCGATGGGACCTCTTCGGTACACACGTTTGACACCCCTTTCGTTCGCTCGACCATACCGAGTGCCGTCGCGCTCACCGGGACAGGTCGTTGACGGCCCGCACTGAGCACCCGAATGTGAACCCATCTTGCCGATCACCGTTGGAGGTTGAATGTCTCAGGCCGAGTCCGAAGTGGGATCGATCAGTGCAGTCGAGGAACTGCTCGCAATCGAGGAAATCAAGCGTGTGTTCGCCGCGCGCCTACGCTGCATGGACACCAAGCAGTGGCACGTCTACCCAACCCTGCACACCGCAGACGTCGTCAGCGAGACGTGGGGCGGACTCCCGACAGACAAGCAACCCAAGACCGGTGACACCTCGAACCAGGTAGTGGGCATCGACAAACTCACCGCGGCAATTCGGAACATGCTCGACGGCGACATCCCCCTCACCACGGCGCACCACGCACACACTCCCGAAATCGTGCTGACGTCACCCACCACCGCAACCGGT